>NZ_JIAK01000009.1 GCF_000620765.1 Desulfovermiculus halophilus DSM 18834 | reverse complement strand
GACGATCCGCTAGTGGACCTGTTGTCGCGCCAGCGGCACAGCAGGGTAGCTATGATCGGAAGGGATAACCGCTGAAGGCATCTAAGCGGGAAGCCTGCCCCAAGATAAGGTCTCCCTGAAGGCTCCTGGAAGACGACCAGGTTGATAGGCCGGACGTGTAAGCGCAGCAATGTGTTGAGCGAACCGGTACTAATAAGCCGTTCGTCTTATCTCTTTAATCTCTCCTACCCTGTGTTACTTATAGATTTTGTCCTGGTGGCCAGAGTGGAGGTGAGACACCCGATCCCATTCCGAACTCGGCAGTTAAGCCCTCCAACGCCGATGATACTGCGGACCCTTCCGTGGGAAAGTAGGTCGCTGCCAGGACATTTCCTTACAAAAAAAGGCTCCCTCTTCAGGGAGCCTTTTTTTTTGCGTCTTTTCCAGTTTCTGCGTATAATTTCATGCTACCAAACCTCAGAAAGGAGGGACACAGCTATGACAGCGCGGACGATCAAAGGCGTCACCCTTGAGTGCATCCAGGGCGATATTGCCCAGCAGCCGGACATGGATGCAGTTGTGAATGCAGCCAACGCGCAGCTGAGAACCGGTGGAGGAGTAGCCGGTGCTTTGCACCGGGCGGGTGGTCCAGGCCTTGAAAAGGAGTGCCGTCCTCTGGCCCCGATCGAGCCCGGACAGGCGGTCATAACCGGAGCCCATAATTTGCCGAACGCATATGTCATTCATTGTCTCGGACCTGTATACGGCAGAGATGAGCCGGCGGATGAGCTCCTTGGGGCATGTTACGCCCATGCCCTGGAGCTGGCTGACAGCCACGGGATCACCTCCATCGCCTTCCCGGCCATCTCCTCCGGGGCTTTTGGATATCCACTGCAGGCAGCGGCCCGGGTAGCCCTCTCAACGTGCATCTCGCACATCCCTGAGCTTACGTCCATACAGCTGATCCGTTTTGTCCTTTTCAGCAATCAGGATGCCTCTGTGTATGAGCAGCAGCTGCAGGACCTGGCTGCTGATAGATGAGGCGAGCGTAAACGAGCAAGCCATGAGTTTTTCCTCTGAATTCAACTGTGCGGATATCGACAATATCTCCCGGATATATTTCGACCAGAGCGATTTCGATCTCCTTCGGCTGGTGAACACGGTTTACAACCAGCGCGGCCACTCCGACTACAAGGAGCTCCTGGCACCCTATCTGCATCCGCACGGGATCAAGGAGATGGCCGCTCCCAGGGCCTTGCGGATTGCGTATTCCGTTATTCAGCTTCTCGGATCCTTGGAGAGTGGAAAGGCGAGGGACCGGATCAAGGCCTTGTGCTCCTTGCGGGACGAGGTGCTGTATACATCCCACGGGCCCCTGCGCATAAACGCGGCCAGGGTTTTGGTGGAAATAATGAAAAACCTTGTCCGCAGCCATGGGGACTGCCGCCGACAGCTGGAGCTGGCCCGGGATTTTTCAACAGTCGCCCAGGGAAAGCCCAGGCAAGTCAGGGCCCAGCTGGAAAAGTACCATCTTCTGGAGATGCCGGAAGAATGGAATCAAGTTGCCTTTGACGAGCATGTGCACGATGTAAATACCATCGGCCGCAAGTCGCCGACTCACTTGATCATGGATGCCTGGATCAAGGGAATCCGCAGCCTGACAGTCATTCACTACAATTATGTTTCCCGGGACGCAGCCGCTGAGCTGCTGGAAGCAGCGGCGATCATGGACATTCAGGTCAAGATAGGGATTGAGTTCAGTGTTCAGTTTCGAGGCAAACAGGTTCGTCTGGTATGGGTGCCTCGGGGGCTGCGCGATTTTGCTGGATTTGTTGAATTTTTGCAAAGCCCTCGGATCAGGGACTTTCTGCTTCAGGGCAAGAAGGTCCTGCAGCTGAATACACAGTACGTGCTGGGGCTTTTGCACTCTTTCAACCGCCGGCACTTGGCATCCCTGAATGACCGTCTGGGGATTCAGCTGTCTCCCCTGGATGCAGATACGTTCATGGGCTCGGTGCGGCAGGGTCAGGTCTCAGTGCTTCACCTGGCCAAGTATATCCATGACTCCGCTGCTCGAGAACTGCGTAATAATGGGGCAGAGCTTGAACCATACGGATCAGGGCAGGTGGATGCCCAGGGCAGCGAGTTTGTTGCCGGGCTGGATATCTACGATATTGTCGAAGATTATCTGAGTGAGCAGCACAACCCTGATGTTCCGGATATCTTCAGTGGAGAAGACCTCCCCGAGCTGTTGGCCCTGAGTCCGGCCCAGCTGGCCTTCAACCTGCACGGTCTGCATTCCAATTCCAATATCATACTCAACCTGTGCGATCTGCAGGTCCAGGATGTTGTGGAGCTGCTGTACGACTGCCAGGGACTTGTATCCCATCTGGAGATACTGAACCTGAAGAATCAGGTTCTGGGCCGGGAGTATGATCAGGAGAGGATAATCAAGCTGCAGCGGGCCCTGAATGCAGGAAACGTTATCAAGCTCAAGAAGTACTTGGGTCAGTTTGTTCAGGAAACCGAGAGCTGGGGAGATCAGGAGGCGGACAGGAAGGATAAGCTTCTGGAGATCTTATGCGAGATCTCCACCTTTCAGGCCTCGTATCAGGATAGGCCTCTCAGCGGATGCATCGGGACGGACTCAACAGGTCAATCCGGGCGGGTTTACGGCATGGGATTCGTTCTGGCCGAATCCCTGCCGAAAAGGACCAGAAAGGTGCTCCGATCCCGGAGCAGACAAGGCCAGACCCATACAAGCGTCGGGGTGGGTGTCCGGTCTTTTGTTCAGGATTCCTATCCGTCGAAAAACGAGCCGGTGGTTCATCGTTTCCTTTCTTCCCTGGAGCGGCTTCCGGGCCTGAAGCGCCTGGGACGACAGCGCAGGCGGGAATGGGTGGTGGAAGACTATTTCCTGCTCAGCTCTCAGCAGAGCAATATCTACACCCTGGGCGGGGTGCGGGGGAATGAAAGCTCCCGAAACCACAACGGCAAGGGAGTGCGATCCTTTTGGAGCTATTTGAACACCAAGCTGCGGATTGGGGCCAAGATATGTCTTGGCTTCATTCCCGCCTTTCTGACGTTCTTCTTAAGCCAGGACTGGTGGCTCTTGACCTATTTTGGGGCCCTGATCTGGTTCGGCATCACCGGGGTGCGGAACATTATCCAATCCATCCTCGCCTGCGGTGGAATCAACAGGCCCTCTCTGATCAAATGGAACAACTACGTCAGCTGGGACCGCCTGGCAGACTCCCTGATGTTTACCGGATTCTCGGTTCCCCTGTTGGACTACGTGGTCAAGACCCTGGCCCTGGATCAGGGGCTGGGGGCGACTGTCGGCACCCATCCCTTCCTGGTCTATGCAGTCATCTCCCTGGTCAACGGCCTGTATCTCTCTACGCACAACTTTTTTCGGGGATTGCCCCGGGGAGCAGTCATCGGCAACTTTTTCCGCAGTGTTCTGGCTATCCCCCTGGCTCTGGCCTTGAACTGGTTGGCCGGAGGTCTTTTGGGGATGCTTGGTGTGGCCGGGGTGCAGGCTGTACTGCAGCAGTGGGCGGCAATCATCTCCAAGCTGGCTTCGGACAGTGTGGCCGGAGTCATAGAGGGGTTGGCCGACCGGGCGGCCTACATCCGGCGCAGGGTGGTGGACTACAAGGGCAAGTTCCAGCACCTGTTCAACACCTATGATCAGCTGGAACGCATGTTTCCGATGGACGATGTCCTATTCATGCTGGAATCGACCAAGGAGCTGATGCAGAGCATTGAGTACGAGAAGCGGGAGATGGTGAATATAGTAATCGTCAACGCCCTGGATCTGTTGTACTTCTGGATGTATCAGCCTCGGGCCAGGGGGGTCCTGAAGCAGTTGTTCCGGCAGATGTCCAGGGAAGAACGAATGGTGATCCTGCTCTCCCAGCATGTCCTGTTCCGGGAAAAGCAGATAAGCAGGCTCCTGCTGGACGGGCTGGTGGGGGAAAATTTCTCCAGGCCGCTGTCATTTTACCTGGATCATTGGCGAAAGTACCTTGAGGATCTGGAGCATGTGGCCAATGCCTGTCCGCCACTGAACACAGAAGAGGGGGAGTACAGCATCCTTGATCAGCTCTCCCGGCCGGGCCGGGAGTGCCTGTCCAGGCCCATGCCGTTGTCCTGAGAAAACCAGGTTCTTCGACGCTGACCGTGTTTCTGGGTCTAAGAGCCTCTTTTTCCCAGCTGCACAGGGGAACGGGACTGCGGCAGATGTGCCACAGTTCGGGTTGTGACCTGGAGACCCGCGCCTGTCAGGATATGATGCCCATGCTGGCTTGAACCAGAAAGGCGTAGATGTTCTGGGGCACGATCCCAAGGTACAAGACCCCCACGGCCAGGAGTATGGCCATTGAGGCGCCGATGGGACTCAAGGCGATCTTGGCCGGCGTGCTCTGATCCAGGGTGTACGCGTGGCGGACAAGGTTGAGGTAGTAGAAGATGGCCAGAGCGGTATTCAGCACCGCGATGATCACCAGCCAGTATTGGCCTGCGTCCCATGCGGAGTTGAGAACAAACAGCTTGCCGATGAAGCCGGCTGTCGGGGGCAGACCGACCAGAGCAAAGGCGGATACGGCCAGGACAAAGGCCAGGAGCGGGGAACGGGAATGCAGGCCCTGCAGGTCGGTGAGGGCAACGTTTTCACCTGCATGTGAGATCCGGGTAATGACCCAAAAAATGGTCAGGTTCATGACCATATAGACCAGGGCGTAATAAGCGGCAGAGGCCAGTCCGTGAGCTCCTCCGGCAGCCAGGGCCATGACCACAAAACCGGCGTGGGCCACGCTGGAGTACCCCAGCAGCCGTTTGACGTCGCTTTGGATCAGGGCGGTGAGATTGCCCAGGGTCATGGAAACAGCAGCGAACACAGCCAAAATCGTAATCACTTCAGGCCCCGGCTGAAAGGCCATGAGCCGGACCATGACCACAATGGCCCCCAGTTTGGGCAGGGTGGCGGCGAAGGCGGCAGTCTCATTGCTGGCCCCTTGGTAGACGTCCGGGGCCCAGAAATGAAAGGGAAACAGAGCGATTTTATACAAAAAGGCCAGCAAAAAGAGGGCCAAGCCGATGAGGGCCATGGGCTGGTGGGCAAAGGACCAATCCATGGTCAACAGCTCCGAGATATAGGAGGTATGTTGGGCGGCCAAAATATAGGAGATTCCGTACAGCCCTATTGCTGAGGCCACAGCTCCGAACAGAACGTATTTGACAGCCGCTTCTACTGCCCGCTGGTCGTTGTTGCGAAAGGGAAGCAGGATATACAGGCTGAAGGAGGCCAGCTCCATGGAGATGTAGATGGTGAACAGCTCAACAGCGCTGGACAAAAGGAGGAGCCCGAAAGCGCTCATGAACATGAAGAAGAAATAGTCGGCCTTATTGGCCTTGCCCAGATTCGGCACCCGCATGGCATTGGCCGCACATACGGCCAGACCGATGAAGACAATGCCCTTGAAAAACTGGGACAGGCTGTCGATGTGATACGAGCCGTAGAACATGTCCTGGCTGCCGGCAGGGGCCAGAAAGACCAGCAGAGCGCCGAACAGGGCCGCCAGCGGGACCCATTCAACGGCCTCCTTCAACCAGTCCGTGATGCTCTGGACAAACAGAAGCGCCAGCACGGCGACCATGAACAATTCAGGGGCAATGAGCTGTGGATTGAAGTTGAGCACGTCCTGTCTCCTTATTCTTCACTCATCCGGACCGGAGCCGGTATTGACGATGTCCTCTCCGGCAGCCACGCGACACGGCGCACATCCGGCTCCGCATCCTGGAAGGAGGGCAGGTGAAGGGATGCGGCATGCATGTGTTGCCCAATGGGCCTTGTATCTTCCCCTGCAAAGGACAAAGGAAGGTATGCACCGTCCTGGGCCCTGAACTGAGCAGAGGGCGTGGAAGCAGTCTCAATCCGGAGTTCTTTCTGAGCCTGGAAATTGTCCAGCAGATTGTCAATGGACGGCCCTAGAAAGCTGAGGGCTTTTCCTGGGGCGACCCCGAGATAGATGACCAGCACTCCCAACGGCACCAGGTAGACCCATTCCCGGAAGCTCATATCCTTCCACGCCGCCGCCTTGGTCGGCGTTCCCCAGCCGACATTGAGCAGCAGGCGAAGCAGATACGCCAGCCCCAGGAGCAGCCCGACGATAAAGACCACACCTACCGGGGTGCTGACCTCAAATACTCCCAAAAGGACTAAAAGCTTGCTGAAGAACCCGTTGGTCCCGGGAAAACCAAACGCAGCCATGGAAAAGAGAAGCAGAAATCCGGTAAATGACGGCAAGTACCTGCTTACCCCCAGGTTTTCAGCGAGCTCGCGGCTGTGGCTGCGTTCGTAAATCAGCCCGACCAGCAGAAACAGGGCGCCGGTAATGATTCCGTGATTGAGCATATGCATGATGGCCCCTTCGACGCCCCGAAAGGCGAAAACGAAGATGCCCAGGGTAACAAAGCCCATGTGGGCCACAGAGGAGTAGGCGATGAGCTTTTTCATGTCCGACTGCCCAAGGGCCAGGAGGGATCCGACGATAATGGACAGGATGCCCATGCCGATCATCAGGGGGGCGAAAAAGTGGCTGGCGGCCGGGGTGATGGGCAGGCAAAAGCGGAGAAAGCCGTAGGCCCCCATCTTTAGCAAAATCGAAGCCAGGAGCACGCTCCCGGCAGTGGGAGCTTCCACATGGGCAGCCGGCAGCCAGGTGTGGAAGGGGTACATGGGGACCTTGATGGCAAAGGCCAGGGCCATGGCCAAAAAGGTCCAGAACTGAAACCGGAAGCTGTAGCTGTGCTCCATGAGCTCGGGAATGGAAAATGTACCGGTATTGATGAACAGGGCAACGATAGCGGCCAGAAAGAGCGTGCTTCCAGCCAGGGTGTAGATGAAGAACTTCAGGGATGCGTAGCGTCTTTTGGGGCCGCCCCAGACAGCGATTAAAAGATACATGGGGACCAGCATGGCCTCCCAGAAGATGTAGAAAAGAACAAAATCCAGGGAGGTGAACACCCCGATGCAGGCCGTGGTCATCAGCAGCAGACAGAAATGGAACTCTTTTACCCGCCGTCCGATGTATTTCCAGGAACACAGGACGCATATGGGCAGAAGGAATACCGAGAGCAGGACCATGAGCACACTGATTCCGTCTATCCCCAGGAAGTAGGAGATGTTCCAGCTCTGGATCCATTCCGCCTTTTCCACCATCTGAAACCGGGCTGTACTGGTATCAAAGCCGACAGCCATGGGCACGGCAAGGAGACATTCGATCAGGCCGACTGCCAGGGTAAACACCCTGACCGCAGTGTCGCTGCGCAGGAAAAAGAGGATCCCAGCCCCAAGCAGGGGGAAGAAGATCAAGGTGCTGAGCAGGGGAAAACCTGAGGTGAGCATGGCGACTTCTCCGGCAAACGTTGAGTATGATTGTGCGCAGATCGCGGTGTTTCGTTTCCTGCCGGCAGCGGGCTCAAAAGAGCAGCATCGCGCCGAAAATGATCATGGCGGCGAAAACGGCCATGGCTAGATATTCCTGGAGTCTGCCGGTCTGTATTCTGGACAGGCGTCCGCCCGCCGAGTTCTGGACATGATAGGCTGACCCGTCCAGAATCCCGTCAATACCTTCCTGATCGACGATCATGGAGATCCTGGATCCTGCGAACAGGGTCGCGGGCAGAATGCGGTGGGCAAGGGCATCCACCCCGACCTCGATCAGGTCGGCAACGCCCCGGGCCAAGCGCATGACCCCGCGGACAAAGAACCAATTGTAGAATGCATTGATATACCACCTGTTCCACAGAAAGGCGTGCAGCATGCGCATTGCCGCCGACCGGTCATACACGGCCCGTGGATCCCATTTCCGCGTATAGTAGAACAGATAGGCCGGGACAGCGCCAAGGATGATGCTGGCTATGGACAATGAAACCATAAACCCCTTGGAGAAGGCCGGCTCCAGATGGGCTGTGGCCAGGGAGAGGCTGTGGACCAAATCCGAATCGAACAGATGATGCAGGACGTGTTCAGCCTTCAGGCCGAACAGCCCGAAAAGGACAATGCCTGCTGCCAATGCGCCGCAGGCCACGGTTTGGGAAATATATCCCTCGTGGACATGGTGATGGGAACCGGTTCGCTGCTTTTGGATATGTTCGCTTGCCCGGCCGTGGAACATCATCCCGAAATAGCGCATGGAATAAAACGCGGTGAAGACCACAGAGATCAAACCGATGGCAAACAGGAGGTAATGCTCAGAGTTCAGGGCGGAGGTCAGGACTGCTTCCTTGCTCCAGAAGCCGGGGAACGGCGGCAGGCCGATCAGAGAGAGGGTGGCCAGGCCCATGAACAGCCAGGTGTAGGGCAGGTATTTGCGCAGAGCGCCCATTTCGTGGATATAGATGGAATGGGCGGCATGGATGACAGTTCCGGCACAGAGGAAGAGACAGGCCTTGAACATGGCATGGCTCATGAGATGGAAAATGCCTGCGGTATACCCGCTGACCAGGATGCCCTGGCTGAATCCGCTGACCCCCAGAGCCAGCATCATGTATCCGATCTGGCTGACGGTGGAGTAGGCCAAGACCTTTTTCAGCTCCAGGGCGACCAGGCCCTGGCTGGCGGCCAGGAAAGCGGTGATGGCGCCAATCCAGGCCACGATGTGAAAAAAGTACATGGCCTCGTCCACTCCCGCTGTCCAATAGGCGTAATAAAATATGGGTATAAACCTGGCGATAAGAAAGACACCGCTTTTGACCATGGTTGCAGCGTGGATCAGGGCGGACACCGGGCCGGGGCCGGACATGGCCTCCGGGAGCCATTCATGGAGGGGGAACTGGGCTGACTTGCCCACCGGACCGGCGATAAGCAGGATGCTGACCAGGATGACCATCCAAGGAGTGGCTGCCAGGGCCGGCATCCATTCCGGTGCAGTGTGGTAGAGCTCAAGGATATTGAAGGTCCCGGAATAGTAATACATGATCAGCATGCCGCCGAGCAGGGGCATATCCCCGATGCTGGTGACAATAAAGGCCTTGACCCCGCAGACCGATGGGCGATCGAAGGGGTAGGGATCCGGCCCGCCAATCCAGTATTCTTTTTCATCCCGGTAGTAAAAGCCGATCAGCCCGTAACTGCACAATCCGACCAGCTTCCAGCCGATAAAAATGACTATCATATTGTTGGCCAAGACCAGGAGGAGCATGCTGCCGATAAAGGTGTTCATCAGCATCCAGAAGCGCATGATATCCGGATTGCCTTTCATGTACCCCAGGCAGTAGACCATGATCAAAAAGCTGATCACAGCTACGACATTGGCCACGATAATGCTCAATGGATCCAGCAGGACGCCGAAGCTGACCTGAATGGGGGTGGAAAGCCACATAAATGTGGATTCCAAGGGCAGCACTCCTGACGTTGACAGCAAAGGGAGCAGGGATGCCGCGCACAGGGCGGCCAGGAAAGAAAAGAAGACGGCACCGAAGTTCATCACCGGCGTGCTTATGCGGGCCAGGATCGGAGTGATGACCACCCCGATAAAGGGGAAGACCAGGCAAAGCCACGCAAGCTGGGTGTCCATATGCATTCCGCCTCGAGGTTTGGGGTTGAGTACAGGGTGAGGTGAACATTTCAGGTCGACGCCGCCTTGACGGGACAAACCTTACATTCCGGCCAGGGCCTGACTGATCACCGGTTCAAAGAGCTCCATGATCAACGAGGGATAAACGCCCAAAAATGCAGCCACCAGGACAATGCCCATAAGGGGAGCCATCATGGTCCAGGGCGGATCCTTGATATGTTCGTTCTGAGCCAGATCCTCGGGCAGGGGACCGAAGAAAATGGTGCGGATAAAGTGCACTGCATAGGTAATGGTCAATAGGATGGCCATCAATCCCACAATGCCGATGACCAGACCCAGCATATCTCCTCGGGCAAAGATGCCGGCGAACATAATCACCTCTGCGGCAAAACTGCTGAACGGAGGGATGCCGGCCAGCATCAGGCCGCCGCTGATGAACAAGAGCGCGGTCAGGGGCATTTTCGTGGCCAGGCCGCTGAGCAGGCGGGTATCTCTGGTGTGCGTGGTATAGACCACGATCCCGCAGGTGGAAAAGAAAACGGTCTTGCCCATGATGTGGCTTAAGAAAAAAAACAGCCCGCCTTCAATGCTTGTCGCGGTCAGGGCCCCGATCCCCAGCATGGAGTACGCGGTCTGGCTGATGGTCGAGCAGGCCGGGATGCGCTTCATATCGGTCTGGGCCAGGGTCAGCAGGGACCCGTAGATCATGGTCGCCACGGCCAAAATCATGATCGGCGGTCCGAACCACTGGAAGTCGCCCCAGAGAGGAAGAACCAGGGTGCGGACAATGATGTATGCGGCGATGTTGGCATACACTGCCAGCAAGCCGGCGATGCAGGTGGGATGTTCGGCGTGGACCCAGGGCATCCAGACATGCAGGGGGACGATGGCCAGCTTGCCCCACATCCCGACCAGGACCAGGAGGATGGCCCAGAAGGCCATGGGCGTTCCGGCCATGCTGCTGATCTGATCGATCTGGAAGGTTCCGGTCTGCGAGTAGATGATGGCTACGCCGGCCAGGAAGAACAAGGCCGAAAATACCCCCCAGATGAAGCACATGGTGGCCACCCAGACCCGCTCGTAATAGCCGAAATAGGCCATGAGGAAGAACAGGAAGAGGGTCAGGATTTCCAAGAAGAAATACATGAGGACCAGATCACTGGCAAAGCTGACCCCCATAAAGCCTACGGGAAAGAAGAGGAAAAGGTAGAAAAAGCAGGTGAAATAGCTGATTTCCCCCTTGGTTCCCAAGACACTGGGATACAGGATCTCAATGCGGTGGGGGACATAGGAGATGGAATAGGTACACAGAGCCAGGCAGAGCAGATTGCATATCAGGGCCACGGCAATGCTCAGGCCGTCTGCAGTCAGGGTGATGCTGATATCAGGGCTGTGCAGGAGCTGATAGTTCTCCTGGATGGGGCTCCCTGTGTATACCGCATACAGAGCTCCGATGAGCAGTGCTGTGGTATAGGCCAGGCTGAGGGCCGCCGCCCATCCGGCCCTTTTCCCCAGCTGGAATCTGAAAAGCAGAATAATCAGGGCGACGATTGCCGGGACCAGGATTGTTTGGAGAAGGAGAGAAGGCATCATGGTAGATTGTCCCTGTGAGAAAGCCTGCAAGCTACAGGTCGATGTACTTTCGGAATCATCCGCGCAAGGTTATCAATTTGTCGGCCTCAACGCCTCGAAACCGCTTGAATACGACGAGCAGGATGGCCAGAAGGAGTGTGGCCTCGGCCGCCGCAATCCCCATGACCAGCAGGGCTCCCACTTGGCCCAGCTCATTGGGGGCGGCAGTCAGCTGGGTGGAGGCCATGATGCTCAAGCCTGCTCCGTTGAGGATCAGCTCAATGCCGAGAACGACGCCGACCAGGGTTCTTCTGGAGACAATCCCGAAAATACCCACGCACAGCAGGAATATGGCCACCAGGTGATAGATGGTCAGCATGCTCATTGTTTTTCCCTCCGTTCAAAACCCAAAACGACTGCCCCGGTCATGGCCACGGTCAAGAGCAACGAGATCAGCTCGAAAGGCAGGATATAGGATTCCATGAGGAAGCGCCCAAGCGAGCTGACGGCAACTTCCTCCGGGACCAGGGCCGATGGGGGAGCGGTGCGCAGAGCGGCGGACCCCAAAAAGACGGCTGGGGCCAAGGCTGCCAGGAGAGCAAGCAGCAGCTTCCGGCCTGCAGGGAATTTGCTTTCATCTCCGCTGGTCCAGGCATTGGTGAGCATGATGGCGAAGAATATGAGCACGCTCACTGCGCCCACGTAGATGAGCAGCTGCATGAGCCCTATAAAGGGAGCGGCCATGAGGAAAAAGAGGCCGGCCACGCCAAAGAGGGTCAAGATCAGGCCCATAAGGGCCCGGACCAGGCTTTTGGCCAGCACGGTTATCAGTCCGCCGGCGGCGATAACGGCTATGTGCCCGAAGAGCACGGCCCAGGCCAGATTTTCATAGGTCAGAGTATCCATTTACTGCTCCTTGTGCTCGGCCTGAGACTGCAGCCTGCCAAGCAGGTCAAAGACAAAATCCTGTCTGCTGAAACCGGCCAGATAGACGTCGGTGGAGAATCTGAGCGCCCCGGTGGGGCAGTTTTGGACGCAGAGCCCGCACAGGCTGCAGTAGGTAAAGTCCACAACAAAAGACTCCAGCTCGGGTTTGGCCTTTTGGGCCTTGGGGGTGTCCCCGGAGTCTGCATCTGCAGCCTGGTCCTTGCCGGCTGTTTTTTTCTTCGGCTTGCTGCCTGCAACTGAGATGCAGGAGGTCGGACACATCCGAACGCAGGTCATGCAGACGATACATTTGGATTTGAAAGGGTCGTCCTGACTGGGGACCAGCTCGATATGTCCGCGGTAGCCCTCCAGTGAGGGCACGGTTTGCCTGGGGTAATGAACGGTAACCTCGGGGCGGACAAAATTGACCGCGGTCACCTTCAGCCCGACCAGCAGACTCCACAGCCCGGTTAGGGTATCCCGAAATTTTTTGACCATCATAGGGCAATCACCAGTAGGGTTCCCAGTAAGTTGAGCACGGCGAGGGGGATAAGCCATTTCCAGCAGATGTTTAAGAGCTGGTCGAAACGGACCCGGGGGTAGGTCCATCTGATCCAGATAATGAGCAGGAGAAGGAGGTAGACTTTGGCCAAAAACCACCACCAGCCTGAAGCCACCGGCCCTTGAAAGCCTCCCAGAAAGAGTATGGCCGTAAGGCAGCTGGCTACAACCATGTAGGCGTATTCAGCCAGAAAGAACATCCCGAACCCCATGCCGGAGTATTCGGTGTGGAATCCAGCCGTCAGCTCGCTTTCCGCTTCCGGGAGATCAAAGGGATTTCTGTTGGTTTCGGCCAGGGCACAGATAAAGAAAATAACGAAGGCCACAGGCTGATATGCTCCGTACCATTGCCAGGGCCATGGGCCTTGCGATGAGGCGATGTCAAACAGGTTCAATGACCCGGTGATGAAGACAATGGGCAAAACGGAGAGCAAAAGGGGGATCTCGTAGGCAACCGACTGGGAGATGTCCCGGGCCGCTCCCAGGAGGGCGTATTTGTTCTGGGAGGACCAGCCCGCGATGCACAGGGCGAGGACATTGACCCCGGTAAAGGCCAGAATGAGGATCAGCCCTACATTGCTGTTGATGATCTGCAGACGGGGGCCGAAAGGAATGACCAAGAAGCAGACCAGGGTGGGGGCAATGGAAATCATGGGCGCCAGCCAGTACAACACGCCGTCCGCCCCTTTGGGGGTGAAAAGCTGCTTGCCGACCAGCTTCAGTCCGTCGGCCACCGGCTGCAGGATTCCCTGGGGCCCGACTTCGTAGGGACCGGGGCGGCGCTGGATGAAGCCGGCAATCTTTCGTTCCAGGTAGACCAGGACCAGGGCGTTTGCGCCGATGAAAGCCATGACCGCGGCCAAGCCCACCGAAACAACGATGAAAGGGGCGGGTATTGCGTCAATCATCTGTCAATCTCCGGGATAACCAGGTCCAGACTGCCCAGAATGGATACAGCATCGGCAATGAGCGTACCCTGGGCAATCTCGGAAAAGAGGCTCAAATTGGAAAAGCCCGGCGCACGCAGCTTCAGACGGTAGGGGGATGTGCCCCCGTCGCTTACCAGGTGCATGCCGACCTTTCCTCTGGCCCCTTCGACGGCGAAGTACACGTCGCCTGCCGGGGGCTTGGGCCGCTTGGGAGCCTTGGGGTGGATGACATTGCCCTTTGGCAGAGAGTCCAGGGCCTGCTCGATGATGGCGATGCTCTGCTGCATCTCCTCCATGCGGACCAGGTAGCGGCCCATGGCGTCGCAGGTATCGCAGGTCGGTATGTCGTACTCAAAACGGTCGTATACCGAATATGGTTCCGCCAGGCGGACATCGTACTTCTGGCCCGATCCACGAAGGACAGGGCCGGTCGCCCCGTACTTCCTGCAGGTCTCTACAGGGATCTCTCCGATTTCCTCGACTCTTTTCCGGAGGATGAAGTTGTCGGTGACCAGATCCTTGAACATCTTGGCCCGGTCCTTCATCCGGGCGCATTGAGTCCGGGTCTCTTCGATGAACCGGTCGTCAATGTCCTGGGACACCCCCCCAAATCGATAGTAGCAATAGGTCAGCCTGGACCCGGTGATCCGCTGCAGGATGTCCTGGATCCTCTCCCGGTCGTCAAAGGCGTACATTATGGGGGTAAAAGCACCCAAGTCCAGAAGATATGCGCCCCACCACAAGAGGTGGGAACTGATCCGGTTCAGCTCGCAGGTTATCACCCGGATGTATTCGGCCCGTTCCGGAACCTCCAGGCCCATAAGGCGTTCCACCGCTCCCACGTGGGCCCATCCCCAGGCCAGGGCATGCAGATAATCCGTCCTGGACGGATTGGGCAGATACTGGGGGTAGGTCATCACTTCGGCCATTTTTTCGTGCATCCGATGGATATATCCCAGGACGGGCTCGGCCCGGACAATGTATTCCCCGTCGATCTCGCACAGGATGCGCAGGACGCCGTGGGTTGACGGATGCTGGGGCCCCAGATTCAGAATCAGGGTGTCGTCCCGCTGAGTGGGCTGGAACTTTTGGGCATAGAAATCGCCGCTGGTGTCGAGTCTGAGGTCCAGGGTCATGACTGTTTCCTGTGGTCTTGGATGGAACAATCGAGGATTTGCTGCCTGAATTCCCGGCTCTGGGGGGAGACCGGACTGACATCCCGGTCCGGAAGGATTTCAGCGAGGGCTTTGCGGTTCGATTCGTCTTTGAGCAGAGGCGGGGGCCCTTTGTGCTCCGGATCAAGGAGAAGGGGAATGAGGTTGGGGTGGCCGCGGAAACGGATGCCGAAAAAATCGAAGCACTCCCGCTCATGCCAGGCCGCACCGGGATATATATCCCAGATGGACGGGACGTGCGGGTCGTCACGGTCGGCAATCACCCGCAGTCCGACTCGACCGGGCTGCTCAAAGCGGTTGAACCGGTAGACCACCAGGTAGCCTTCCTGGATGTCCAAGCAGGAAATGTCTTCGAGGAAAAAGCCCTCCTGGTCCAGGACGCGCACGGCCTGGAGAAGATCCTCAAGGGCCAGGAAATACTCCTGGTCGTAGCCGGTATATACAGGGCCGCCGGGCTTTTTGTCTTTCGAGGCTGTCTTCTGCTTTGCGGAATCATCCGGTGTGGCCTTGGGATTGCTCATCAGCTCCTCCGATTAATACTGCCGCAGGCTGGCTCTTGCCGGTTTGAGCTCGATATGCGTCTGGTCGCATCCGCCCGCTCCATGACCCGTTTTGCCCGCAGAGCCGTTGGGGCGGATATGGGGTCAGTCACCAAAAAGTCGGTATTCCGATTACTTATTTTCAGCAATCTGGGCCTGGTCAGGGGTGGGCCACCACCTGCGTCCGGTAATCTTTTCCTGCAGCTGAAAAAGTCCTTCGAGCAATCCCTCAGGCCGGGGAGGACAGCCCGGGACATAGACATCAACAGGGATGATTTGGTCCACGCCCTCCACGATTCCATATTGGTTCTTGAAGACAAAGGGACCGCCCGAGATGGCGCAATTGCCCAGAGCGATCACCCACCTGGGAGCGGGCATCTGCTCGTAGAGTCGGGTGACCAGAGGGGCCATCTTATTGGAAATGGTTCCGGCCACGATCATCAGATCGGCCTGGCGGGGGGATGGTCGGAAGACCTCTGCCCCGAACCTGGCGGAATCGAATCTGGCCATTCCAAAGCTCATCATCTCAATGGCACAACAGGCTATGCCGAACGTAATAGGCCAGAGGGACATGGCCCGGCAGATATTGACGATCTTTTGAACCGGCTCGGCGCTCAGAGGAGGGGCATCCACATCGGCCTGAGCAAAGGGAAAGCCTATGTCTTGATCTTCTTGGGCCATGTGAAGACTCCTTTCTTCCAAAAATAGACGACTGAGGCAAAGAGGATGAGGATAAAGATCAAAAGCTTGATAAAAGCGAGCAGGGCCGGGGCGTGGGAGTAGGCTGTGGCCACCGGAAAGAGGTACAAGACATCCACGTCAAAGGCCAGGAAGAGCAGGGCATAGAAATAATAGTTGATTCCGAACTTGACCCAGGCCGATCCATAGGGGGCCAGGCCGCATTCATAGGGCATTCGCAGTTCTCCCCCCCGGGACTTGGGGGCCAGGAGGTAGGAAAGCAGAAAGGGGGCAAGGGCAAAGAGGAGAATGCCCTGAACAAAGAAGAAGATGATTGCTATATGCAGCCAGGAAACGCTCATAACCGCCTACACCCTGTGGTTGAGGATTGGGGACGGGAAGAGGCCGTGCTCAGGGGGTCTTGGCTCTTTCCGTCTCCTGGGTTGTGCATGAAAATCACGATAGGCCCTATGAAAATTTCGGCAGCTTGTCAAGGATCATCGAGAGATTCCAGCAATGCTGTACACCTTTTCTCCGGCGACTTCTTCATGGTCGAGCAAGGACTGGGCCAAATCATCCAGAGCGCTTCGATGCCGGCTGAGGATGTCCCTGGCCCGGTCAAAGGCATCTCTGAGGATGGTTTCCACTTCCTTGTCCACGGCCTGGGAGGTGGCTTCGCTGTACTCTTTCCCCTTGCCCAGTTCTTCTCCCAGGAAGACCTGCTCCCCGGCGCTGCCCAAGGCCATGTGCTCAAACTGGCCGCTCATGCCCCATTCCAGGACCATCTTCCTGGCCATTTTGGTCGCTTGCTGCAAATCGTTGGCCGCACCGCTGGTGGCGGTATCAAAGACCAGAGATTCTGCGCAGCGTCCGCCCATCATCACTGCAAGCTTATCCTGCAGATACTCCCGGGGGTAGATGTAGCGCTCCTGTTCAGGGAACTGCTGAGTGGCGCCCATGGACTGACTTCTGGGGACGATTGAAACCTTGTACACCGGATCTGCGTTGGGCAGAAAGGCCCCGACCAGTGAGTGACCGGCTTCGTGGTAGGCCACCATCCGCTTTTCACCTTCGGTCATGACCAGGCCGTGCCGTTTGAGGCCCATAAGTATCTTGTCCCTGGCGGCCTCGATCTCGGCGTGGGAGATTGATCCCCTATCCTCCCTGGCCGCCAGGAGGGTGGCTTCGTTGAGCATGTTCTCCAGATCGGCGCCGGAGAAGCCCTGGGTCTCCCGGGCCAGACGGTCGAGATCAACCTCGTCGTCAAGCTGTTTTTCCCGAGTGTACAGATGCAAAAGCTCCAGCCGGTCCTGAGTGGACGGCAGCTCGACGATGATGCGGCGGTCGAAACGCCCTGGCCGGCTCAGGGCCGGGTCCAGGATATCCGGCCTGTTGGTGGCGCACATGACGATGATGTTTTCATGGGCCTCGAATCCGTCCAGCTCGGACAGGAGCTGATTCAGGGTCTGCTCCCGTTCGTCGTGCCCGCCACCGAGTCCTGCTCCCCGGCGGCGGCCGATAGCGTCGATCTCGTCGATGAAAATAATGCACGGCGCATTCTTGCGTGCATCCTGAAATAGATTGCGGACCCGTTTTGCGCCCACCCCGACAAACATTTCCATGAAATCCGAGCCGGTAATGTTGAAAAAAGCCACCCCGGCTTCACCGGCCACGGCCCGGGCCAGAAGGGTCTTGCCGGTGCCGGGAGGGCCGACCAGCATGATCCCTTTCGGGATCTTGCCCCCCATGTCCTGAATTTTGTCCGGATCGGTCAGGTAGTCGACCACTTCCTGCAGCTCGATCTTAGCCTCCTGGGCGCCGGCAACGTCGTCAAAGGTTGTCTTTTCCTGGCTGTGATCGTACTGTCTGGCCTGGTTCTGCCCGATGCTGAACAGGCCGCCTCCCTGGCCCTGCATCCGTTTGTACTGCATGAAAATGAGCCAGAAAATAAGCAGCAAGGGAAGGAGAGATATGACGATGTACCATAATATCCGGTCTGACTTGGGTTCAGTGTTCACCTGAACACCCTGCTGCTTGAGCTTGGACATCAGCTCCGGATCTCCAAAGGAGGGCAGGTAGGTTGAAAAGCTGGTGTACGACGCGTCATTGAAGGTGGCCGGGGTGTTCAGCCTGCCGTGGATGTTTTCGCCTTTAACCGTGATCTGTTCTACGTTGCCCTTGTCCACCTGGGCGAGAAACTCACTGTAGCTGATGGCTGTGCTGGAAGTGTACTGGGCCAGATAGCTCCAGCCCAAAAGGAAGAGAAAGACGGCCAGCAGGACGACCAGCTGTCTGTTTTGCTGCACATATTTCTTGATCATAATTTACTCCATATACATGGTAGGGCGTTCGTTGGCAAGCTGTAAGACACTGGAGAGGAGGCATGCAAAGGCTCTTCGACTCAGCAGCATGTCCAGGTCCGGGCCGGACCATACCCTGAAAGAAAGGCATCAAAATGGAAGCTGTTGCCCTGGATGTCAAGACAGGGTCGTCAAAGTTCGATCTGCTGCGGCATGCCGGTCATGCTTCGAAAATCTTGGGGTCTTCGACGTAGCCTGCCGCTTACGGCACACAGAAGAGAAGGCAAACTCTTATGCATGCAATTTCATTTTCTGCGTCGAAGAGCCAAAACTTGGGCCTGCGGAGAGGGATATGAACACAAGCCATTCGCTTTGGGCTGTCGTTGCCGAAAATCCATTCATCCTGATGGAGGCCGCTGTCAGCGAACTTATCAGCCACAGAAACGATACGGCGGTACAGCAGGATCTTGGGTGTGCACCCTGTATTTACGACCAAAAGGGTCAGAAGGAATTAAGGGCCATATACAGCGGATTCCTGGCTGCGGCCCGGGACGGAGACGTCCCCCTTCTAGTGACCGCACCCACATGGAGGACCAATCAAGACATGGTCCGGTCTGCGCATGCGCCCACTACCATTAACCGGGATGCAGTCAGATTTATGCGTGGGCTTATCCGGGAGCTGGGGAGGGAAATGTATCGACCGATCTGTATCGGCGGATTGCTTGGACCATGTGGAGATGCCTACAGGCCGGAGATGTCCCTGGACGCCAAGACGGCTGCAGCCTTCCATGCCTGGCAGGCCGAGGAGCTGGCCCTGGCCGGAGTTGACTACCTTATGGCCGCCACACTGCCGGCGGTTGAGGAGGCGGTCGGATTGGCTCAGGCCATGACCAAAACCGGAATCCCCTCTATTGTCAGCTTTGTTCTGAACAGGGAGGGAAAGATTCTGGACGGTTTTTCGCTGGATCAGGCAATACAGCGAATCGACGCCGAATGCTCGCCACCTCCGGCCGGCTATATGATCAATTGTTCGTATCCGTCCTTCTTTCGTCCACAAGAGGAAACGGGCAGGGTTATGGCCCGGCTTTTCGGCATTCAGGCCAATGCCTCGTCCCAGGATCATCAGGAGCTGGACAGGGCGCAGACGATCCAGGCCGATCCCCTTGAGGATTGGGGGGACCGCATGCTTGACCTGCATCGGCGCTGGGGACTTACAATTCTCGGCGGATGCTGTGGTACGGGCGAACAGCACCTTCGGTATCTGGTGCAAAAAGGTGCAGCTGGTTCGGAGTAGGTTGGGAAATTAAAAAAGGGGCTGCAAAATCGGCTTTGCAACCCCTTGATTTTCCTGGTGGAGGTGAGGGGGATCGAACCCCTGACCTCAGCGTTGCGAACGCTGCGCTCTCCCAGCTGAGCTACACCCCCAGCAATTCAATTTCCTAAAGGAAGTTTCTGTACACCCGAGCCTGCCCTGCTGTCAAGAAGGACAAGGCCGGGGCCAGGTATGCTTTTTGAGCTCTGCAGGCACTGGGCCTGACGGATCCGGACAAAACCCTGCAGATACGCCCTGCAGTCAATCCGCAGATCTGTCCAGCCCCACGTCCGGTGCTATGTCCTGCATGGCGGTGATGGCGATCTGAAGAAACTCTCCCAGCTCCAGGCCGATATGCTGGCATTCCCTGATCCGTTCCCGGTCTACGTTGGCAGCAAAGCTTTTGTCCTTCATTTTCTTTTTCAGGCTCTTGGGCTTCATGTCCTGCATGCCTTCCGGACGGACCAGGGCGTTGGCCGAAATCAGGCCGGTGACGGTTTCGGCGCAGCGCAGGGCATAATCCAGGGTACTTTGGGCAGACGTCCCGTTCATTTCGCAGTTGTGGGCGGCTATGGCCTGCACCGCTTCCGGCGCCAAGGCATGCTCCAGCTCTTTGGCCGCGATAAGGCCGTGCTCAGCCGGATTCTCCCTGGTCTGCTCAAAGTCCAGATCATGAAGCAGGCCGGTTATGCCCCACAGATCCGGGTCTGCCCCCAGGTGCCTGGCCAGGCCCAGCATGACCGCTTCGGTCTCCAGGCTGTGGTTGATAAGACTCTTCTCCTGCAAATGGGAATCAAGCAGTTTTCGTGCCGCGTGTCGATCCATAGCCTCGCTCCGGGTTACATTCGTTTGCGCCGCAAGATGTCGATGCCCAGCCAGATGCCCACACAGGCCGAGAGAAGATAGCCGATGAGCCCCAGGGCGGGATAGCCGAAGAGCAGCGGCCGGACCCCAGTGGTGATGATCATGGATGAGCCGATGACCATGGCCCCGGTGATGATGCCCAGGGTCAGACGGTTCGCTATCCGGTCCAGGGTCAGGCGCATTCCCTCCAGGTTCCTGTGTTCAAACCTGATGGACAGCTGGTCATCTTCAAGCTTGTTCAGTATGGTTGTGGCCTGGCGGGGGAACTCCTTCTGCATCTTCAGGGCGTTGCTCAGCCCTTTTCGCAGTTGTCGCTGAATATAGGCGGGTGAATACTTGCTCAGGGCTATGCGCCGGACAAAGGGCTTGGCCTCGGCCACCACATCCAGGTCCGGATACAGGAGCCGGGCGGATCCCTCACTGGTGACCATGGCCTTGATCATGATGGCCAGGTCGGACTTGATCCGGATCCTGTACTGATGCAGCACAGAGGTGATGGCGGAGAGGAGCTGTCCAATGTTTATCTCCGCCAGGGGCAGGGAGTAATAGTCGTCCAGGAGATCAATGATGTCCCGGTGCAGATTGTCGATATCCACCCCGGT
This sequence comes from Desulfovermiculus halophilus DSM 18834, assembly GCF_000620765.1. Taxonomy (NCBI): domain Bacteria; kingdom Pseudomonadati; phylum Thermodesulfobacteriota; class Desulfovibrionia; order Desulfovibrionales; family Desulfohalobiaceae; genus Desulfovermiculus; species Desulfovermiculus halophilus. The sequence goes on along the minus strand of NZ_JIAK01000009.1, from coordinate 117,922 downwards.
TTCCTGCTCGGAAAAATCAAGGAGGATCTCGAGGACCATTTCGCTGTCCCGGTCCACGATTCCTTCCAGCAGGGTGATGAGCTTGAGCCGGGTCTCCGGAGTCAGCCTGCCGACCATGCCCCAATCCAGCATGGTGAACGTCCCGTCGTCCATGACGAAAATATTGCCTGGATGGGGGTCGGCATGAAAAAAGCCGTCTTCCAAAATCTGCTTGAGGGACGCGCGCAGTCCGTTTTGGGCTAATAAAAGACGCTTGTCCGGGGGCAGGGAGCCCACATCGCGGAGCTTGGTCCCGTGAACCAGCTCCATGATCAAGACCTTGGAGGTGCTGAACTCCGAGAATACGCGGGGAAATCTGATATAGGCGTGCCCCTGGAAGTTGGACTGAGCCAGGCGAATGTTTCTGGCCTCGCGTTCAAAGTCCAGTTCGCGCAGGAGCATGTGCCGCAGCTCGCGGACCAGGCCGGGGAGATCGTACAGAGCCATGGACTCGATCCGTTCGTGGATCTGTCTGGCCAAACCGGCCATTATGTCCAGATCGTTGCGGATGACTTGCTCGATCCCCGGCCGCTGAACCTTGACCGCGACCACTGTTTTGTCCGCGGCCAAAAGAGCTCTGTGCACCTGGGCCAATGAGGCCGCAGCCATGGGTTCGGGTTCTATGTAGGCGAATACCTGATCCAAGGGACGCTCCAGATTGCTTTCAATCTGGGTGGATATGGCTTCCCAGCTTTCGGTTTGGACCTCGTCCTGCAGACGGCTCAGCTCCCTGGCCAGGTCAGGAGGCAGAAGGTCGGTCCGCAGGCTGAGGATTTGCCCGAACTTGACAAATGTCGGTCCCAGGTCGGTCAGCACATATCGAATCCGTTTCCAGGTATTGTCCTCAGAGCGGGGGCTTTTCCTGCTCGGTTTGGAGAAAATGAGCTTGTCCGGCAGATCGAGGCGGGACAAGAGATCCCCAAACCCGTATTTGATCAGGGTAAAGGAGATTTCCTTGAACCGGTTCAGTCTGGAGAGGGTATGCAGATCCAAGAGGCCGTCCTTGCAGGTCAAGGGTCACAATAAAAATGGCCGGGGCCGGGCCTATTCTCCGCCCGGATCAGAGGGCTCCTGCTCCGGAAACGCCGGCCCTGCGCTGGCTGGAGTCGGGGTCAGCTGGTCCTCCAGGAGGCTCAGGCGCTTTTCCAGGTTATCCACTCTGTGCCGCAGCTGCTCAACTTCTTCGGCCTGCGCCAGGTGCATACCCTTGGTTACGCGTTCCAATCCTTCGTTGAGGTGCTGCTTCATGTCCTTCATTTCCTTCTCTCCGGTCTCGCACATTTGGTGTGTAAAGCGTTCGGCTTCTTCTGTGGTCAGCTTGCCCTGCTGAACCAGAGTCTGCATGGTTTCCCGCACCTTGGCGGTGGAGACCACGGCAGTGCCTAAGCTGGCCAAGGCCATTTTTCTTGCCAGTTCCCTCATGTGGACAACTCCTTTGATCTGTTGCTACTCAGACTGCATACAACAGCCACAAGCACATGCGCGGACCCTGAATGCAGCCCGTCAATGGTGTATGCCGCGGCATTCTATGCACTATGTATCCTACGGCAAAATTTTTTCATCTTCAACATAAAGTTAGCAGTGAATCCGGGAGTATGCTCAAATGCGGATCATTATCATAGGTGCCGGAGAGGTTGGTTTCCACATCGCCCGCCGGCTGGCGGCTGAAAACAAGGATGTGGTGATCATTGACCGCAATGAAGAGGTGCTGGAGCGGGTGGCTGAGCGCCTGGATGTGGAGACTGTCCTCGGATCGGGGAGCAGCCCCCGGGTACTGGAAGCCGCTGGGGTCAAGAATGCCCAGATCATGCTGGCTGTTACCGACAGCGATGAGATCAACCTCATTGCCTGTACGTTCAGCAATATCCTGGCTCCCCGGCTGACCAAGGTGGCCCGGATCCGGAATCCAGAATATACGGATTACAAGGACATCCTGGCTTCCGACTTGCATATCGACATCGTTATCAATCCGGAGCAGGAAGTCATAGGCTCTATCGAGCGATTGATGGGAACCCCGGGTGCCGCCGAGGTCAGTGAATTTTCAGACGTCAATATCACCCTGGCTGGATTGTGGATTCGAGAGAACTGCCCGTTGGCCGGAATGACTCTGGCTGACCTGAAGCAGGCTGTCGGGGTGGCCCGCTTTATTGTCGCGGCCATAGTCCGGGGGGAGAGTCTGATCATTCCCGCCGGCTCCCATCAGGTGCTGCCCGGAGACATGGTCTACTTCGTCTGCGCCCATGAGGATGTGCAGGAGGTTCTTACCGCATTCGGGGCCAGTACGGAGCCTCAGCACAAAGTGCTGATCATCGGGGGCGGGAATATCGGGTTCAAGCTGGCCCAGAGCCTGGAGCAGAAGAAGGGGCTGCAGATCAAGATCATGGACAGCGACCGGGAACGGTGTGAGTTCTTAGCCCACAATCTAAGCCGGACCATTGTCCTGCAGGGTGAAGGATCCGATCAGCGGCTGTTGACAGAAGAGAACGTGGGGAGCATGGATGTTGTGATCAGCGTAACCGGGGATGAGGAAAACAACGTCCTGTGCTCTCTCTTGGCCAAAAGCCTGGGGGCGCGGTTGACAGTAACCAGGATAAACAAGTTCGCGTATCTGCCGCTTATACGGGCCGTGGGGCTGGAGCACATCGTCAGCCCCAGATTGTCCGCTGCAAACAGCATCTTGCGTCATGTCCGTCACGGTACGGTTATTTCCAGCATCTCCATCAAGGAAGATGCCGAAGCCATGGAAGTCGTAGCCCGAGAGGATTCCCCCCTGGTCGGGCGGCCGATCAAGGATCTCGACTTTCCCTCCGGGGCGATTGTCCTCTGTCTGGTCCGGGGGGAGGAGGTGATCATTCCCACCGGAGAGAGCGTGATCCAGCCCCAGGATCGGGTGATGATCATGTCCACCAGCAAACACATCTCTGACGTAGAAAAGAAAATAACCTAGCATCTATGCGCTGGCCTTTTATCTTCAAGATCGTCGGCCTGGTTGTGCTCCTTGTCGGCCTGGCCATGCTCCTTCCTCTGGGGGTTTCTCTGGGCCTGCACGACGGGTCGGCGATCTCTTTTCTGCACTCCATGCTGATCAGTACAGCGGCAGGGGGTGGGCTCTTTCTCGCCTTTCGGATGGATAAAGGGCACACGGTCACCCATCGGGAGGGGATGTGCATTGTCGCTCTGGGATGGATAGGGGCCGGGCTGTTCGGGGCCCTGCCTTTCTGGCTCAGCGGCAGCATTTCCGGGGTTACGAACTGCATTTTTGAGACATTTTCAGGGTTTACCACCACTGGATCCACAGTTCTCGAGGACATTGAAGCCTTGCCGGCAGGCATTCTTCTCTGGCGGAGCCAGACCCAGTGGATGGGCGGCATGGGCATTGTCCTTCTGTCCCTGGCTATCCTGCCCTTTTTGGGAGTTGGGGGGATGCAGCTGTACAAGGCCGAAGTTCCGGGGCCGACGCCGGATAAGCTTCGTCCCCGGGTTCGGGATACGGCCAAGCTGCTGTGGCAGGTGTATCTTCTGCTTTCCGTCTTGGAGTTTGGGTTCCTTCTGGCCGGGGGGATGCCGGTTCTTGATTCCCTGCACCACACCTTCACCACCATGCCCACCGGGGGGTTCTCCCCGAAAAACGCATCAATCGGGCACTACAACAGTGTGTATATCGACACGGTGATCACGGTCTTTATGTTTTTGGCCGGGGTGAACTTCGCCCTGCATTTTCGGCTCCTGCAGGGCAGGCCGTCCGCCTGGTGGCAGAGCCCGGAGTTCAGGTTCTATCTCCTGGCTACCCTGGGGGCTGGCCTGGTCGTCACCCTGAGCATATATGGTGCTGTCTATTCCAGTCTGGGCCAATCCCTGCGTTTTGGCCTGTTTCAGGTGGTGTCCATTATTACCACCACAGGCTATGGAACGGCGGACTACGAGCTCTGGGGTCCTTTAGTACAGTTTCTGCTGGTTGTGTGCATGATCGTGGGCGGCAGCGCCGGGTCCACAGCCGGGGGGGTGAAGTGCATGCGCCTGATCGTCCTGATCAAGCAGGTTCAGCGGGAAATCATGCGTCTGGTCCATCCCCGGGCAGTCGTCCCGGTCAAACTGGGGGGGAAAGGCGTATCAGATGAGATCATAAGCGGCATTGTCGGTTTTTTTCTTCTCTATCTGGCTCTGACCGCCATTGCCGTATGCATTTTGACTGCCCTGGATGTGGATATGCTGACCAGCTTCGGGGCGGTTATCGCCTGCATCAGCAATATCGGCCCCGGCCTGGGGGAGGTGGGCCCCACGGACACCTTCGGCCACCTCCCGGACCTGGGCAAATGGGTCCTGAGCTTTTGCATGCTTCTGGGGCGTCTGGAGATATACACAGTGGTCGTTGTTTTGAGCAGGGAGTTCTGGAAGAGCTGATCAAGCTCAGAGATTTCCCTCCGGGATTTCGTCCTCCTGTTCCAGGATATGAAAAAAATCAATCAGCTTGACCAGGTTCAATGTCTTGCGGACTTGAGGTGAGGGGGCCAGGAGGTAGAACTCCTTGTTTTTCGTTGTCTTGCGATTGTTGATATGGACCAGAAACCCTATGCCGGAGCTGTCCAGGAACACCGTCTGGGACAGATCCATGACCAGGACCATGCAGTCATCTCCGCTGAGATACCCCTCGATCTCGTCCTTCAGGCTGTCTATAACCTCCAGGGTCAGCTCCCCTGAATAGCGGAGGATGCAGGCCTGCCCTTTTTTTTCTATGCTCATCCTTTCCATGCACGCTCCTCTATAACTCGTTCCATGCTCAGGGTGTTCTGGCCCTGGGCGTATTGATAGGCAAAAGAGTCCACCAGCCGGGAAATAATGAACAGGCCCCGTCCGCTCTCGTCCTGAGGGGCGGAGGATCGAATGGATTGTTCCGGCCCCTGGAATGGAGGGCCGTTGTCCCGGACTTCCAGGCGGATCCGCTTTCTGGGGTCGATGTGGATATGCACCTCCAGCTCCCCGCCGGCATCGCGGCCGTAGCTGTGGAGCAAAACGTTTGTGCATGCCTCGTGGAGCACGAGACGCAGATCGTAGATCAACTCCTGGTCATGGATCCAGTGCTGGAGAAAGTCGGCGACAGATTTGGTCAGGGCGTTGATCTGCTCCGGGGCAGCCAGGGACTGGTAGATTTTATGGGCCATTGTTTTTCCAGTGGATCCACAACGCACTGCGATCATCCGGGAAGGACGGTCGTCCGTCCAGGCCTTGCACCATCTGGGCTTCAAGGGTCTCCATAGAGAAGTGCGGGGTGCACAACAGCTCCGAGGCCAGATTCAGGAAGTTGGTCAGGCCGAAGCGCTGGGTCGGGGAGACCATCCATTCGTAGTATCCGTCAGTGAACAGGAACAGGCCGCAGCTCTCGGAAATATCCAGAGTGACCGGCTGGAACTCGAGGTCAAAAAAACCCAGGATGGTGCTGGTGGGCTCCAAAAGATCAGTGTGATTATTGCGGCTGACAATCAGTCCCGGGCAATGTCCGGCATTGATATAGGTGATCACATTGTTGGTCTGGTCGATGTCCGCAGCGAACATGGTCACAAAGTCCATCTCCTGGCCCAGGATGTCGATCAGCTGGGTGTTGATCAGGTCAAAGGTCTGGGCCAGATCCAGGTAGTGGACTTCCGTGGTTCTGGCCAGGGCCCTGACGATGCCCATCAGGAAGGCTGCCCTGGCTCCGTGGCCGGACACATCGGCGATGACCACCCTCAGGATGTTGTTTTGGACGCTGAAAAAATCGTAGTAGTCTCCGCTGGCCCGGCCTGACGGGTAGTAGGCGCTCTGAATGGCCAGATCCTGGGTGTAGTAGCAGGACTTGGGGATGAGCTTGTTCTGCAACGAGGCAACGGTATCAAACTCCTGGGCGATGCGCTCAAAGGCTGCCCGGAGCTGCTTGTTCAGCCGGATCTGGCGTTTGGCCACATTGATTCTGGCCTTGAGCTCTTCGTGGTCGAAGGTCTTGACCAGAAAGTCGTTGGAACCGAGGTTCAGGGCCTGGGTCTTGGTCTCCACGTCAGCAACCGAGGTCAGGGAGATGATGTACAGATCGTTGTCCCCTACCTGGTTGCGAATGGAGCGGATGATGTCCTTTCCGTCGCAGCAGGGAAGATTCAGGTCCAGGATGAGGATGTTGGGCTTGAACTCTCTATATTCCTGCAGGGCCTTGTGACCGTCTTCGGCCATGCGCAGCTGATAATTCTGACCTTCAAAGATAGAATTCAGGCTGTCCCGCCAAACCGGCGAGTCATCTATGATCAGGATTTTGATCTCGTTGTTTTGCATGCAAGCGATAGTCCAGGGATAGAAGAAATGGGCTCCCGGTCACTGATTGCTGTCCAGGGTCAAGGTAAAGGGGCCCCAGTTGCAGAGCTCAATCTCCATGTCCTGCCCAAACGCCCCACTGGCCACGTTGCCCGCAGCCCTGCGGCTCAGGCCTTGGACAAAGGCATCAAAAAGTGGATGGGCCCGGTCTGGAGGAGCGGCGGACGTGAAGGAGGGACGCCTTCCTTTCCGCCAATCAGCATACAATGTGAATTGGGAGACTGCCAGGATAGACCCGTTCACCGCATTGAGGCTGACCTCAGATCGTCCCTTATGGTCCGGAAAGATACGCAAGCTCACGATCTTGTCAAGGAGGGTGGACCAGATAGGAGTCTGGGGCAGATCCGGTCCATCCTCCCGCCCGAATCCGACCAAAACGACCAGGCCCTGCCCGATGCCGGCATGTTCGGCGCCGCGTACCGTGAGCCGGGCCTTTGTCACCCGCTGGAGGACAATACGCATGTTCAGACTTCGCTGTAGATGGCTTCTGAGCTGTGTTTTTCCGCCACCCCTACTTCCCTGATCTGGACCGGATGATCCATGAGCAGGGATTTGAGCCGGGTGTAGATGTATTTGGCCAGGTTTTCAGATGATGGGTTCTCCCGGGCAAAGGGCTCCAGCTCATTGAGGTGGCAATGGTCCAGGGTGTCCAGGACGGAGGCCAGCTTTTTCTTCAGCTCCTTGAAGTCCATGAGGATTCCTGTCTTTGGTTCCAGCTGGGAGCCCTGAACTTCAACCCGGACCTGAAAGTTGTGTCCGTGCAGCTCCTCGCATTTGCCCTGATAGTGGTGCAGCTGGTGTGATGAGCTGAAATCGTCAGTGATTCGCAGCCGGAACAACGGCTGGGGAGGTGTGGTCTGGGGCATGCGTTCCTCGTTGCTTTACTGTCTGTTTCCAATTGGCGATCTCCTGCTGCAGGCCGGCACCGGGCAGGATACAAAAGTTGGGACCGAGTTGTAAACGGCATCGTCCATGGGCATAGGCGATGGTCACATGGACAGGGTTTTTGCCCGGATGGCAAAGAAGGATCTCCTCAAGCTGCTGCCAGTCCCGGGAGGTGATCTGTGGACCGGGAACCTGGATATGGTAGGGCTCATCTTCAGGGAGCTCGACGTTTTGCAGAAAGCTCACCGACTGGGCCAAAAGCTTGACCTGTTTGGGGCCTTCTTCGTTTCCGGACTTTTCTCTGTCCTGGGTGACGGTTGCGGTGCAGAACAGGGGCTGGTCCACGTCCAGATGGGCCTTGACCTGGGCATAGATTTCAGGAAACAGGGTCATTTCCCCTGTTCCGGTCAAATCCTCCACCTGACAGAAGGCCATGCGGCTCCCCTTCCTGGTGGTGATCTCCTTGGCCGAGGTGACCAGGACCGCGGTCTTGACCTCGGCCTCATTGGAGAGCTCGGCGCACTCTTTGAGGCCGGTAATCCCAAGCAGCTGGAGGTGATCCTTATACTCCAGCAAGGGGTGTCCGCTGAGAAAGAATCCCAGGGTCTCCTTTTCGAAGCGCAGCCGTTCTTCCTCAGACCAGTGGACGATATCCGAATCCGGGATGGTCATCCCGATGCCGTTCCCGGCTTCGGGTGTCTGATTGGGGGAGGAGACGATGCTGAGCAGGGACAGCTGGCCCCGGCTCTTGTCCTTGTGTGTCTTTTGAGCCTTGGCCACAACCCGGTCCAGGGCGGCAACAAGGGCCGCCCGGCTGGATCCGAAGCAGTCCATGGCTCCGCTTTTGATCAGGCTCTCCAGGACCCGCTTGCTCACCTTGCGCAGATTGACCCGCTGGCAGAGGTCAAGGAGGCTTGCATAGGCCCCGTTTTTTTCCCGTTCTTCAACCAAAGCATAGATCGCCGAATCACCCACGTTTTTGATCCCGGACAGCCCGAAGAGGATGCCCTGGTCGGTGACGCTGAAGGGGTGGATGCTGGAATTGATGTCCGGCCCCAGGACCGGGATGCCCATTTCCCGGCAGGCGTGGATGTGGCTGATGACCTTGTCTGTGTTGCTGACCTCGGAGGTGATCAGGGCAGCCATGAACTCCCAGGGATAATGGGCCTTCATATAGGCGGTCTGATAGGAAATCAGGGCGTAGGCAGCGCTGTGCGACTTGTTGAATCCGTACCCGGCGAATTTCTCGATCAAATCGAAGATGTAGGCGGCGGTCTCCTGGGGCAGCCCGTTTTGTTCGGCTCCGGCCAGGAACTTGTCCCGCTGTTTGGCCATCACAGCCGGATCCTTCTTACCCATGGCCCGGCGCAGGATATCGCCGTCTCCCAGGGAGTAGTTGGCCAGCTCGGACGCGATGCGCATGACCTGTTCCTGGTACAGGATCACCCCGTACGTCTCTTTGAGCACGGGCTCCAGCTTGGGGTGGGGGTACTCGACCTCGATCTCGCCGTGTTTGCGACGGATGAAGTCCGTGACCATGCCGCTTTCCAGAGGTCCGGGCCTGTAGAGGGCCAACAGGGCGATGATGTCTTCAAAGCAGTTGGGCTGCAGGTCTGTGAGCACCCGGCGCATGCCCGAGCTCTCCAGCTGGAAGACCCCGTCGGTTTGGCCCTTGCAGAGCAGGGTGAAGGTGGCCTGGTCGGTCAGGGGCAGGGTGTCCAGATCCGGAACATCGTTGTATCGCCTCCGGGCCAGATTGAGGGCGTCGCTGAGAACGGTCAGGGTCTTCAACCCCAGAAAGTCGAACTTGATCAGCCCGACCTTCTCCACCTTTTTCATGTCGTATTGGGTAACCACTTCCCCCTTTTTCCCCAGATACAGAGGGAGGTATTCCCGCATGGGCCGATCCGAGATGACAATCCCGGCCGCATGGGTGGAGGCGTGCCTGGCCAAGCCTTCCAGGCGCCTGGATATGTCGATGAGCTGAGATATGCGCTGGTCGCTCTCCATCTTGGCCTTGAGCTCAGGCTCCTGCTCCAAGGCCTTGTCAATGGTCATCTTCAATTCGTCCGGGATCAGCTTGGCGATCTTGTCCGTCTCGGCGAAGCTCATGCCCAGGGCCCGGCCGACGTCCCGGACCGCGGCCTTGGCCTTCATGGTCCCAAAGGTCGTGATCTGGGCCACAGAGTCCTTCCCGAACTTGTCCGTGACGTACTTGATGACTTCTTCCCGCCGATTGTAGCAGAAATCAACGTCAATATCCGGAAGGCTCTCCCGTTCCACGTTCAAGAAGCGCTCAAAAAGCAGGGTGTACCGGATGGGATCCAGGTTGGTGATCCGCAGGGAGTAGGCGGCCAGACTGCCCGCGGCCGAGCCTCGTCCCGGACCGACCGGGATGCCCTGGGCCTTGGCCCAGTTGATGAAGTCCTGGACAATGAGAAAGTAGCCGGCAAAGCCTTTGCTGCAGATGATTTCCATCTCTTCCCGCAGCCGGTCCCAGTATGGCTGCTCGTCCTGGACATAGGGCAGGTGATCCAGGCGCTCGCGCAGCCCCTCCCGGCACAAACGGGCGAATTCTTGGTCCAGGCTCCGGCCTTGGGGGGGCTCGTACACAGGAAAATGGTGCCGGCCGAGCTCGATTTCCAGGTCGCATTCTTGGGCGATGGCCCAGGTGTTTTCCAGGGCTTGAGGGCAATGGGCGAATTCCCGGGCCATCTCCTCCGGCGGACGGTAGTAGAGCTTGTCCGTATTAAACCGCATGCGCTTTGAGTCCTGGACGCAGGCATTGGTCTGGATGCAGAGGAGGATGTCATGGGCCTGCACATCGTCCGGGCCTAGATAGTGGCAGTCGTTGGTGGCCACCAGGGGCAGGTTGCAGGCAGTGGCCAGATCCAAGAGTCTGGCGTTGAGCTCGTCCTGTTCCGGAATGCCGTTGGCCTGAAGCTCCAGATAGAAGCGGCCGGGGAAAAAACCGGTGTACTGATCAACGGTTTCCTTGACCTGTTCCAGACTTTTGCCCTGCATGAGCTGAGCCGGGACTTCACCCTTGAGGCAGGCGGAAAGGGCGATAAGGCCTGAATTCCATTTGGCCAGAAGCTCCTTGTCCACCCGGGGCTTATAATAGAATCCGTCCAGATTGGCCTGGGAAACCAGCTTGATGAGATTGTGGTATCCTTCGCGGTTCTGGGCCAGGAGGACCAGGTGGTAGCCGGCCTCGCTGGCTGAGCGGGCGTCCTTGCGCGTGCGGTGGGTAGGGGCGACATAGACTTCGCAGCCCACTATCGGCTTTATCCCGTAGGACTTGGCGGTGGTGTAGAAGTCTATGGCTCCGAACAGGTTGCCGTGATCTGTGATAGCAGCGGCCGGAAGCCCGAATTCTACAGCCTTTGCGCAAAGATCCCGGACCTTTATCGCCCCGTCCAGGAGGCTGAACTCAGTATGGCAGTGGAGATGGACAAAGTGAGTCATGTATAGATGAGGACATGGCTGTCCAGGTTGTTCGGGTCAGGTTGTGCGGGTCAGGAACCGCCAGTGTCCAGCTGTGCCTGCCCCGAGTGGGGCCGGGCATGCGGGCACGCTGAACACTGGATGGGCTTCCTTGTGAGCCGAGCTACAGCATCCCAGCCGCTTTTTCGGTCAGCCTCAAAAGCTGGTGGGTGAATCCGGCCTCGTTGTCGTACCAGACGATGAGCTTCAAGAGGGTCCCGTCGGTCACAGTGGTGGTCAAGGCATCCACCACCCCCCCGTAGATCGACCCGACATAGTCCACTGAGACCAACGGCTGCTCGCAGTAGCCCAGGATGTCCTTCAGCCTGCCTTCCGAGGCAGCCTGCAGGGCGTGATTGACCTCCTGGGCGGAAACGCTTTTGCCCAAGTCGGCACTTAAGTCGACCAGGGAGACGTTGGGAGTGGGCACCCGTATGGCCATGCCGTCCAGCTTGCCCTTCAGTTCCGGAATGACGTCTGCCACTGCCTGTGCGGCTCCGGTTGAGGTGGGGATCATGGACATGGCTGCGGCCCTGGCCCGCCTGAGGTCCTTGTGCGAACCGTCCAGGATGCGCTGGGTCATGGTATAGGAGTGGACCGTGGTCATTGTGCCCCGCAGCAGGCCGAAGCTGTCGTGCAGGACCTTGGCCGCAGGGGCCAGGCAGTTTGTGGTGCAGGAGGCATTGGAGACAATGGTGTGCTCCGGCTTCAAGTCCTGATCATTGACCCCCATGACCACGGAAATGTCGCAGTCCTTGCTCGGTGCGCTGATCAAGACCTTCCTGGCTCCGGAGTCCAAGTGGGGCTGGCAGCTCTTGCGGTCCTTGAACTTGCCGGTGGTCTCCAGGACCAGGTCCACACCATGATCGCCCCAGGTCCATTCCCCAGGGGCATTCCTGGTCACGGCAATCTGCTTCCCGTTGATCTCGAATCCCGTGTCTGTGGCCTGGACCGATCCCTTGTACGTGCCGTGTACAGAATCGTACTTCAGCAAGTGAGCCAGGGATTCATTGTCTGCCCGGGCATTGACGGCCACGAGTTCCAGGTCGGTTCTTTCAGCCAAGATTCTGGTCGCATAACGGCCAATCCTCCCAAACCCGTTGATCCCTATCCGCACGCTCATGAGTCGTACTCCTTGGTTTGTTGATGTGATGCTGGTGTATATGGACCGCAGAACAAGCTGCGGGCTGTGCATGCATGGTTTTTAGAAAAAGACTTCATTCCGGTCATATCCTGTGGTGATGAACAGCCTGTCCCTGCATGTCTGCGGCTGCGGCTTGTGCAGGGCGTTTGTACAGGCCTGCGGGGGAAGAGATGCGTGTTTTGTCAGTTCGATGATCCCCCTCCCAGGAAGCCCTTGAGCGCATCTTTGACCTGTTCGCCGGCGTCCTGCTTGCCTGCACCCTTGGATTCCTCGTTTTCAGAGCTGGAGATGCCGAGCTTTTCCTGCAGCTTTTTGACTCCTTTGTCCACTTCTTCAGAGAGCTTGCCCTGGCCCAGGATCTTGAGCAGAGACTCCTTGTTCAGCCCCACGCGGGGGTCGGTCAGGGTGCCTTGGAGGTCCAGGGGGATCTCTTGGCCTTCCAGCCCGGACAGTTCAGGGTACTGGCCGGAGAGCTCCTTATCGAAGTTCACTTTGAGCAGGTAGTCCATGCTGCGCTGAACCAAATCCAACTGTCCGGAGCCCTGAAGGCTGAACAGGGAGGAGATGAGCTGCACGTCACTCTTGCGGATCTTGCCCTTTGCTATGTCTGCGGCCACCTCCAGGGATGAGAACTTGGTCTGATCGGAGCCGGAGGAGCCCGGAGACTTGCCCTGCAGGGTCAAATAGGTGGAACGGATCCGGTGCAGGATGTCTGTCCCCTGGAATGCGCCGTTTTCTACGTTCAGATTCAAGCTGCCGTCCAGGGTCCGAAGAAGCGAACCGGCGTCCAGGCCCTGACCGGAGACTGCGGTGTGAACCGAACCCAGTCCGGAGAGCAGACTCTTGCCGGTCAGGTCCTGCAGCAGGGACTCAAGGCGCACGGTGCTCAGTTTCGTGTCGGTGCGAATGCTCGGTGTCTGCCCTCTGACATCCAGGGAGGCTGTTGACTCAAGCGCTCCTCCGTACAGCCGGCTGGTCAGAGGTGCAATGTCAATTTTCCCGTCCTGGGCTTGAATGGTCAAGGATACATCTTCAAGACGCATGCCCTTGATCTTCATTTCCCCGATCTGGATCTTGCCCTCTGCACTCAGCTGCCGAAGCAGGCCCACAGGCAGGGCCGCAGCCGGTGTTTCCCCTTCCGTGCCTGGTTTGTCAGTCTTTGTCTCCGGCTTTTTCGCGGTTTGGGCCCCGCCGGCATCGGCCGGGGGAAGATAACGGTCGACATCTATCTTGTCGATCTGGAGGCTGAAGTTGGAGGACGGAACGGACTGGGCAAGATCAACGCTTGCCCGGCCCTGGATGGATGTTTCATCCAAGCCCATGCTCAGTCCTGAAAGGGCAATCGAGGAGGGAGTGGCCTCAAATCCGGTTTCGGCCTGCACTGCGGTCAGGGCTTCCGGATCGGCTGTGGCCAGCGGAGGAAGGTCCATGCGCTGGACGAGCTTTTTGGGGTTAAATGTCGCCACCTCCAGCTGACCGTTCACTGAAGGGGCGGTGAGCATGGATGTCCCTTCGGCCTGTCCAGTGACCTGCAGACCAAATGCGCCCAGGGCCATCTGGGGCATGTGCAGGGCTTCGGTTTCAAGGTTCAGGCTCAGCGAGGTCTGCAGGGTTATCTCGGTTTCTCCGCCGGGAATGGCCTCTCCCGCGGTCCGGCTGGTGAGATCGAGGTCCCGGAGGTGAACGATGCGCTTTTGCATATCCAGCTGGGCTTTGCCAGTGGCCTCAATCTCAGCCTGCAGGCCAGGCTCGGCGTTGTCTACAGTGCAGCTCAGGCTCAAGGGAAACGGATCCTCCAAGCTGACCGGTCCGATGTCAACAGCCAGGTCCTGGACCATGATCTGGGTTCCTGCTTGCTGGTCCTTCCAGGTCAAGCTGGTATCGGTTACAGTTATTTTTTCAATGCTCAATGCAGCCAGGCCGGTGGGAGATCCTGATCCTTTGCTGTCTGCGCCGTTGCCGCTTGAGCTGTCCTGACCCGTCTGATCAGCGGGCTTCTTTGCCGATTTGGAGGCCATCAGGTCCTGCCAGTTTGTTACCCCCTGGTCATTCTTGGCCAGATGCACCTGGCCTCCATCCAAGAGCAGGGTGCCGACCTGGAGATTCTTGCTGAGCAAGGGCAGGAGTTTGACTTTCAGCCCTGCTTTGTGCACTGAAAGCATTGTGTCCGGGGCAAACCCCTGGGCGTTGGCCAGGGCCACGTCCTGGATCTCCAGGCCGATCCAGGGGAAGAAGGACAGGCTCATGGGGCCGTTGAGCTGCACCTCGCGGCCCAGCTGGGAGCTGGCAGCCTGTTCGATCCGGTCTCTGTAGTCGTTGGGGTCAATGAACAGAATAGCTCCGGCAATGAGGAGGATCAGAAGGAGAAGGATCCCACCGATGGTATAAAGACTGTACTTGAACATTTTGGGCATGGACATGGTCTGCGCCTCCTTGGCGGATTTATAAGGTCAATCGCTGCTCAAGCTTCCGGGCTGCGGGGGACGGGAGCCTGCCCAAGAGTCCGGTACGCTCAGGCCGGAGCTGAATAGAAAACGCACATGATTTTAGCACGAAGCTGAAAAGTGAAGCAAGCATGAGAAACCAGAGAAAATGCAGGGCCGACCAGCTCCTGGTCCAGCACGGCCTGGCTTCCAGCCGGGAGCAGGGCAAAAGAATGATTATGGCCGGGCAGGTCTTTGCCCGGGACTCCTCTGGAGAGGAGCGGAAGATCCTGAAGCCGGGCACCCCCCTTCCGGTCGGCACCAATCTGCAGGTTGCCGGGCAGGAGCGGTTCGTGAGCCGGGGCGGTGAGAAGCTGCTCACTGCTTTGGAATACTTTGCCCTGGATCTCCAGGGGGTGGTGGCTCTGGATGTCGGCGCGTCAACCGGCGGGTTTACCGACTGCCTGCTTCAGGCCGGGGCCAAGCGTGTCTATGCTTTGGATGTCGGATACGGCCAGCTCCATTGGCGGCTGCGCAACGATCCGCGGGTTGTGGTTTTAGAGAGGATCAATGTCCGCCATGCCGGTCCGGAGCTTATCCCCGAACCCGTTGACCTCGTGGTCGCGGACTGTTCTTTCATCTCCCTGACCAAGGTCCTTCCTCCGTGCCTGGCCTGGATGGGGCCCGGGGCCCGGGTTTGCGCCCTGATAAAGCCCCAGTTCGAGCTCCCCCGGGGGGCGGCGGTCAAGGGAGTGGTCCGCTCCCCTGAGCTGGAGCAGGAGGCGGTCTGCAAGGTAATAGCCGCTGTCCGGGAAATGGGCCTGTCCTTTCAGGGCCACGTGCCCTCCAGGGTCCGGGGACCGAAGGGGAACCAGGAGTACCTGGCCCTGTTTGTCCGGGACCCTAGCTGACAATCACCCCGGCGTAGCCCACAACATGGGACCTGTCCCCGATGATGTCCCCGGAGGTCGCGTAGCGGACCAGCTCGGCCGTGTCCGCTCCCAGCTCCTTGGCCGCCAGCAGACCGACATACATGGGCAGGATGCCGCACATGCTGATCCGCTCCCGAGCCACCACATCCAGGAGCTTCTCCGGATCGCAGTCCAGGATGGCCTGGAGGGCCATATCGTCTTTGGCCTTGGCCTCGTCTTCGGGCAGGAAATGGCTCATATCCGAGCTGACGACCAAGGTGACCCCGCTTTTCCAGCTCTTGAGCACTTCGGCCATATTGTGGGCCATGCGCTGCAGCTTGTCCCGGTCAAAAAGGGAGATGCAGACCGGAACGATCTTCATTTCGGGGTTGGCGGCCCACAAGAACGGAAGCAGGACTTCCAGGGAATGCTCCGCCCTGTGCGCTTCCGGATCGGCTTTCAGTTCCGGATCGGCGCTGATGAGCGCCTGGGCCAGCTCGGCGTCGACTTCCAAGGCTGCGTCCGGCAGCAGCCACTTGCCCTCGGGCCATACCGCAGCGGATTCGCCCTGCCCGGTATGGTTGGGGCCCAACAGAAGGGCAGTGGGGGCCAGATCCGTTCTGGCCAGGGCGGCCCCAGCCACATGTCCGGAAAAGACATGTCCGGCATGGGGGAGCATGATCAGCTTGGCCGGGACCTTCTCCACTGTGGTCTCCGCCTGCATATACTCCCTGACTTTGGGTTCCCATTCCTGTTTCGTGCCGGGGTAGAACTGTCCGGCAACTACCGGCTTCCTGTCCATTCGCGCCTCCTCAGGCTGTCTGGTCCATAGTTCCTAAGCAAAAAACAAACTACGTTTATTTGAGTGCCCTGCACGGGGCAGCAATTCAGGCTCGACTGGTGTGCGGCCCAGATTCGACGTCCGGTCCCACGGGGAGCGGCATGAGCACAATATCTTCTCCTTGAAGGAATAAGACCTGCGTGCCTGCTGTCAATTCGCCGCTTGTATGCTCGCGCATTGCTTGCATCAAGGTCAAGGCGGATTTGGACATTACCGGGAAATCGTTGTAGTCTCACCCGGAAAAGAGAGATATTCGGGAATGTTCACCTCCACGGACCCGTAAGGTCGCTGCCAGAACAGGTCTGATTGTGGTCGAAAGAGAGACAACAAGGCGAGACCGGAGAATGCATACACACATCCATTTCGGTTTGGACGTTGGATCGGGGTCGGCGAAGGCTGTGGCCCTGGATACACATGGCCGGGTGTGTTTTTCAACCTACAGGCCTACTCAGGGCAGGCCGCTGCAAATGGCTGCCGCAATACTTTCCGATCTCGAGAGCCGCTTCCCGGCGGAGCGGATTGCCAGCATGACCTGCACCGGAACTGGGGGCAAACGGGTGGCCTCCATCCTGGACATTCCATTTGTGAACGAAATCATCTGTCACGCCAGGGGAGTGGAGGAAGGCTTCCCTCAGGCCCGGACCGTGATCGATATCGGCGGCGAGGATGCCAAGCTGATAGTCCTTCGTCCCAAGCCGGAGGGTGGGCTCTCTATTCACGATTTCGCCCTGAACACAGTCTGCGCAGCCGGTACCGGCGCATTTTTGGAACAGCAGGCCGCCCGGCTCGGCTACGACATCCAGACCTTTTCCCGCCTGGCCGAACAGGCGGCGAATGTGCCCACCATCGCCGGCAGATGCACGGTCTTTGCCAAGTCGGACATGATCCACCTGCAGCAGAATGGCGTTCAGGACGATGAGATCATCGCCGGGCTCTGTTTTGCCATTGTCCGCAATCTGAAAACGAATATAGCCAAGGGCAAGGAGATCGTTTCCCCCCTGGTTTTTCAGGGCGGTGTGGCCGCCAATCTCGGGGTGAGGCGGGCGATCAGGGAGCTGTTGGTCGACAGCCCGGAGGAGCTGATTGTTCCGGAGCATTTCAAGGTTATGGGGGCAATGGGCGCGGCCTTGTATGGCCGGGCAAGGCCTGAGGCTTGGGGCTATCCCGGGGCTCGCCGTCTGGAAGAGGCTTTGAGCCGCAGGCCGTCGTCATCCACCCGCCGGCTGCCCCCCCTGCATGCAGTGCAGTCGGGCAATGCTGCGGGACGGGCGGACACCACCCGGGGTAAGCCCCGGACCGGGGAAGCGGCCCTGGGCATAGATGTGGGGTCGGTGACCACCAAGATGGTCCTTCTCGATGCTCAGGCGGGTCAGGACAATGAGCTCAAGGTTCTGGCCAAGACCTATCTGCCTACATCCGGACGTCCCTTGGAGGCGATAGCCGCCGGACTGCGGGATATTGAGTCCACAGCTCCGGAGGGGATCCGGATCCGGGCGGTCGGGAGCACCGGATCGGGGCGGGCCCTGTGTTCCGCTTACGTGGGCGGTGACGTGGTCCGCAACGAGATAAGCGCTCAAGCTGCGGCAGCCACTTGGCTGGAGCCGGATGTGGACACCATTTTTGAGATCGGCGGCCAGGACTCCAAATAT
The DNA here is from genome assembly GCF_000620765.1 of Desulfovermiculus halophilus DSM 18834. NCBI lineage: Bacteria > Pseudomonadati > Thermodesulfobacteriota > Desulfovibrionia > Desulfovibrionales > Desulfohalobiaceae > Desulfovermiculus > Desulfovermiculus halophilus. The sequence goes on along the minus strand of NZ_JIAK01000009.1, from coordinate 100,208 downwards.
ATCCGGCTGGATAAGGGGGTGATCGTCGATTTCGCCATGAACAAGGTCTGTGCCGCTGGAACCGGCTCCTTCCTTGAGGAGCAGGCCCATAGACTGGGCGTGGCTATCGAGGACTTCGGAGATCTGGCTCTTTCCGCCCCGGCTCCGGTTAAAATGGGCGAGCGGTGTACTGTCTTTATGCAGTCCGATCTGGTCCACTATCAGCAGCAGGGGGTGGACAAGGCGGATCTGTCCGCCGGCCTGTGCCACTCCATTGTGGCCAACTATCTGAACAAGGTGGTCGAACAGCGGCCTGTGGGACGCAAAGTCTTTTTCCAGGGCGGTACGGCCCTGAATCAGGGCATAACTGCCGCCTTTGCCAAGGTCCTGGAGCGGGACATAGTTGTTCCGGAGCACAATGAGGTGACCGGAGCCATCGGCGCGGCTCTGCTGGCCATGCGCCAGCACGAGGGGCCGAGCAGCTTTCTGGGCTTTGACCTCTCCCAGCGCCGGGCACAGACCAAGTACTTTATTTGTCCCGGCTGTCCCAATGCCTGCGAGGTGCAGAAAATCAGCTTTCAAAACCAGGACAGGCCCCTGTACTTTGGTCACCGCTGTGAACGCTACGATCAGATCCACAGCTCTGCCGGAGATGAGCCCCTGGACGTGGTCCACCAGCGGTATCAGCTGCTGCAGACGCATGTTCCGGCCCCAAGCTCTGAACCAGGCTCGGCGCACCGCATCGGCCTGCCCAGATGTCTGTTCTTTCAGGAGTGGCTGCCATTTTTCCAGACCCTTTTTTCCGAGCTGGGATATGAGGTGGTGTGCAGTGAATCCACGACCCGCAGACATATCAATATCGGTTCCGAGCGGATGGCCACCGAGGCCTGTCTGCCCATGAAGGCGGCCCACGGACATATCCAGGACCTTATATCCCAGGGGGTCTCCTCCATTTTCCTGCCCCAGATCCAGGAGCTTCCGGCCTGGTTCGGTTCAGCCCAGACAGGTACCATCTGTCCGTATGTCCAATCCTTGCCCTGGGTCATCCAGTCGGCCTTTTCCCTGGAGGCCGAAGGCATCGAGCTGATCTCTCCCGCCCTCCGTCTGGGGCATATGCCGTCTCCTTCAGCAGGGCAATGGAAGGGGCTGGCCCGGACCCTGGGGCTTTCCTGGCGGGGCATGCGCCAGGCCCTGGATCGAGCATGGCAGGTCCAGGCTGGGTTTGCGAAGCAGGTCAGAGAGTACGGACAGGATGTCCTCGCCCAGGTCCGAAACGGCAAACGGGCGGTGCTCCTCATCGGGCGGCCGTACAACGCCCTGGATCCGGGAATGAACATGAATGTATCCTCCAAGCTGCGCAAGCTGGGGATGCCGACCCTGCCTCTGGACTGTCTGCCCCTGGAGGAGGGGATGGATGAGACGGGGCGGACAGACGACCTGGGGCAGATGTACTGGGCTTACGGACAGAAGATCCTGGCCGCGGGCCGCATGCTGACCAAGTATCCGGGATTGATTCCGGTTTTTGTGACCAATTTCTCCTGCGGGCCGGATGCCTTCATCCTGCATTTTTTTGAGCGCCAGCTGGGAGACCGCCCCTATCTGGAGCTGGAAATCGACGAGCACACTGCCGATGCAGGAGTGCTCACCCGGCTGGAGGCCTTTCTGGACAGCACAGCCGGGACCCAGAATATTGCCGGTTCCCGGCCGCCTTTTATTCGCTCCGCGTACACCTTCCACCGGGAGCGGGTCCTCTATCTGCCGCCGATGACCGATCATTTGCACGCCTTTGCCGCCGCTTTCCGGGCCAACGGAGTGGAGGCCAGAATCCTGCCGGCCTCGGATGAACAGAGTCTGCACCTGGGACGCAGGCATACCAAGGGCAAGGAGTGCCTGCCTGCGGTCTTGACTACCGGCGATCTGCTCAAGGCGGTTCAGAGTTCGGACTTCGATCCTGACCGGGCGGCTTTTTTCATGCCCGCAGCCGGGGGACCCTGCCGTTTCGGCCTCTATCATCAGCTGCACCGCCTGGTATTGGATCAGATCGGCATGGGCCAGGTTCCGGTCTTTTCTCCCAATCAGGGCAGCACCCTGTATCAGGAACTGGGGGTGGTGAGTAAGAATTTTACCAAACTGGCCTGGAAAGGGGTGGTGGCTGTGGACCTGCTTCTAAAGCTCCTTTTGGAGACCAGGCCGTATGCCCGGGACAGGGAGGAGTGCAATGCCCTGTATGCCACCTGGCTCGATGCCATCAGTCACGCTGTGGCCGCTGACCAGGATTTGCGTCCTGTGCTGGCCCGGGCTGCGGAAGGATTCGCCCAGCTGCCGGTTTCCGGGGCCAGGCCAAAGCCGGTGGTGGGCATTGTCGGAGAGATTTACGTCCGTTCCAACCCGTATGCCAATGAGCACCTGGTCCGGCGCCTGGAGGATCTGGGCCTGGAGGCCTGGCTGCCGACAATCGGAGAATGGATTCACTATGTGAACCATACCGGGAAGCGTCAGGCCAGACGGAATCGGGAGTTCGCGGCTTGGTTCAAGCTGGAGGTGGAGTCCCTGGTCCAGTCCCGGCTGGAGCGCAGTCTGCTTCAGGCCGGAAACGGATGGCTGCGTTCTCTCCCCGAACCGGAGACCCGGGCCCTATTGGAGGCGGCCAGCCCCTATATATCGCCTGAGTTTGAGGGCGAAGCGGTGCTGAGCATCGGAAAAAGCGTGGACTATCTGGACAAGAATGTTCAGGGCCTGATCAATGTCATGCCCTTTACCTGCATGCCCGGAGGGGTGGTGGACGCTATTCTGCCCAGACTGCGGCTCAAAGCGTCCGTTCCCATGCTCTCCCTGGCTTATGACGGTCAGACCGATACCAATATCCAGAATCGGCTGGAGGCCTTTGCCCATCAAGTCAAGCAGCAGGGATGAGAAGGGGAGAATTCCTGCCCTTCGCCGTCATGGCCCGGATTTCTCGAACAAGCCGTGATCATGCTCTCCGAACAATCCAAAGGGTAGGACCGACTTGCCGGGAGCATGCAGAATAGCCTCCGTCATCCCCGCGCACGCGGGGATGACGGCAGAAGAGACGGCAAACTCTTATGTAGGCAATTCCACTTTCTGTGTCCAAGAGCCAGAAAATAGTATTCGGCCTGGAGGTGCTACTGCTCACGTGCCGCGTCAAAGCCGAGCTGAGAGGCCTTCAGGTTGATGTCCACTATCTTGGCCGGCAGGTGGCTGGTGATGGCCTGATGCAGGGCCTTGAGGGTAAAGGGCTGGATCTCGGCTGCGCACAAGGCCCCCAGCAGGACCATGTTCGCGCACTGGACCGTTCCGGCCTGGGCAGCCAGGCTCTTGCAGGGCACAAACCTGGCTTGCCCCGCGCATTCCCTGCTGCTGATCTGGACATCCTCCAGATCCGGGTAGGTCTCCCAGCCGGTGCTGACCCCCACCGGCTTGGTCGGCTCGGAATTGCTGACCAGGACGCCGCCCCGCCGCAGATAGGGCAGGGCGCGGAGGGTTTCCAAGGGTTCGAATCCCAAAAGGATGCTTGCCTCTCCGGGCGCGATCTTGGGGCTCATATAGCCGCCGAGGAGCAGGGCGGACTCCACAACCCCTCCCCGTTGGGCCATGCCATGGATTTCGCCGGCACAGACCTCTATTCCCTGATCCAGGGCCAGCAAGCCCAACAGGTTGGTGGCCGTCAGGGTGCCCTGTCCGCCGACGCCGGCCAAAAAGACCCTCGACTTCATATCCTAGCTCCTTTTCCTGGCTTTTATGGACGGGGCGATCTGCACGCAGAGCATGCATCCGCTGCACTGGTTTTCGTCAATCTGGATCTCTCCATCCTGGACGTAAAAGGCCGGACAGGCCAGCTCCTCCAGGCAGCGGCGGACATCGTCCGTCTGTTCAGCTACATAGGCGGTCTGGGGGTTCTTACGGCCCAGAGTCCGACGGGCAAAGAGCACGCAGGGCTCCTTGGCAATGATCACCCGCACCCCGTCTTTTTCCTTGTAATCCTTGAGAATATCCAAAGTCTTTTTCAGGTTGGAGGGCCGGACCGTGCTCACTTCCTGGACCCCGCAGCCGCGGATGACCTGTTCGATGTCCACCTGTGCAGGGTTGGGGCCGTGCCTGGTCTGGTCAACCCCTGGATGCGGCTGGTGCCCGGTCATGGCCGTGGTTGAGTTGTCCAGAACCACGAGCAGGAGATTGTGCCGGTTGTGAATCGCGTTGATCAGTCCGGTGATTCCGGAGTGAAAAAAGGTGGAGTCTCCGATGTAGGCAACCACCGGCTGGCCTGTGGCCTGGGCCATGCCCGAGCCGCCGGATACGGAGGAGCCCATGCAGAATAAGAAGTCAGCGGCCCGCAGGGGGGGGAGAAAGCCCAGGGTGTAGCAGCCGATGTCTGTGGAGTAGATGGCGGTGTCCCCAAAGACCTGGCGCACGGCATAATACATGGATCGGTGGGAGCAACCGGGGCAAAGGTTGGGCGGTCTGCCGGGCAGTCCTTCCCGGGTGGAGCACAGATCTGGCTCTTCCGGAGCCTGACCCTGGAAACGAAGCAGGGCCTGGCGGACAGACTGGGTGGAGTACTCCCCGAGTTGGGTCAGGTTCTCATCCTTGCCCTGGACCAGTACCTGCAGACCGTGCTTTTGGCATACAAGGCGGACCTGATCTTCAAGCATGGGCTCCAGTTCCTCCAGAATCAAAACCGAATCCACGCTGTGCAGCAGGTCGAGGACTGCCTGCTCCGGAAAGGGGTAGGTGATGCCGAGCTCCAGAATCCGGAAGGACTCCTGCAAGTCCATGTCGGCCAATGCGTCATGCAGGTAGGCCCGGGAAATGCCGGAAGCGATGATCCCCTGGGAGCCCTGCCCGGAATGCCTGGTCCAGGAAGACTGGCCGATTTCCTCTTGAATGGAGGACAGGTTGTGCAGCAGGGCCGGATGGCGTTGCCGGGCGATTGCCGGCAGGGGGACAAACCGGGAAGGGTTCTTGACAAAGGTGCCCCGGGTTTGAGCGCCGCGCAAAGGGCCGAAGGTAACCGGTCCACGCAGGTGATTGACCCGGGTGGTTGTCCGGAGCAGGACAGGCTGCTCCCATTTGGCGGACAGGAGCAGGGCATCCCTGGTCATATCCTTGGCCTCCTGGGCCGAGGCTGGCTCAAAGCAGGGCAGCCCGGCCAGGCGGGCGTAATAGCGGTTGTCCTGCTCGTTCTGGCTGGAATGGCATCCGGGGTCGTCGGCACTCAGAAGGACCAGCCCTCCAGGGGTGCCGATGTAGGCCAGGCTCATCAAAGGATCAGCAGCCACGTTGACCCCGACATGCTTCATGGTCACCAGGGCGGGGACACCGCCCAGGGCGGCTCCGCCCCCCACCTCCAGGGCCACTTTTTCATTCACCGAGTATTCAAAGTAATAGTCGGCCTCAGGGGCCAGGGAAAAAAAGGTGTCCGGGGCCTCAGAGGATGGAGTCCCGGGATAGCAGGTGACGCATCCGACTCCTGCCTCCAGGGCGCCGCGGACAACGGCTTCATTGCCCAGAAGGAGATGAGTGGAGCCTGGTTCTGCACTCAAGAGGGAATGGGACATGGTCAACTCACCTTGGGTTACGATTGTGGATTGTGTGCTTTGCTCTGCAAGGTCTTGATCTTGTGTTCAATGAACTCGTCAGGCCGGGCGTCCAGGGCTCTCATATCGGACAGAGCCCGGTAGGCCTTAAGGGCCTGCTCCCATTGTCCGGCCTGCTCAGCAACAGCAGCGATTTTCATCTGCAGGCTCCGTTGGTAGCGCTCCGGGGCCTGCCCCGAGGCCTGCCGCAGAAGCTCCAGGGCCTCGGAGGACTTATCCATCCGGGCCAGGGCCGTCCCCAGGCCCAGGGCGGCAACGGTCTTCAGATCAGTATCCGGTGCGTTCTCCCGGATGTGTTCCCAATGGGGAACAGCCCGCTCAAAGGCCCCTTCCTCCATGCACAGCCTGGCCAGCTGCAGGTGCAGGGCGTTGTGCATCTTTGCCGGGGCCTTGGGGACAAATTCCTCCAGCCCGCGGATCCGGTCCATGCCAGATTGCTCGGACATGATCCGGTCCACTGTCTGCTGTGCATTGCGCAGGGTGCGGGTTTTATAGTAGGAATATCCGCTGACCAGGGCAGCGACGACTATGACGGCGGCAATTACCAGGCCGATGGTCTTGATGTTGTCGGTCACCACCTTGGCCCACCCGGCAGCTGGAGCAGATGCTGACTGGGAAGTACTGGTGTCCTGAGGATCTTTGGGATCGGAGGCGGACATATGGTCTCCTTTTTCTGCATGCTGTTGTCGGCGCAAACCAGAACCTTGTAATCAGAATAGAATCAAAGGTCAAAGGGTAACAGTCAATCCGGAGGGGGCATGCAGGTTGTATTTCTGGGAGTGGGGGAGGCCTGCGACGGCCGGCTGGGCAACACCTCCATGCTGGTCCGCACGAACAGCTCCTGCATTCTGCTGGACTGCGGCTTCAGTGTTGCCCATGCTGTGTTTTCAGAGCTTTATTCTGCAAACGATTTGGATGCGGTCTGGATATCCCATTTTCACGGGGATCATTTTTTCAGCCTCCCTCTGCTTCTGCTTCGGCTGTGGGAGAGCGGGCGGGATGCAGCGCTGACAATCCTCGGCCCCCCGGGGGTTGAGGATATCGTGCGCCAGAGCGTTCGGCTGGCCTACCCCAGCTTCTGGGACAAGTTCACCTATCAGATCGATTTTCGAGAACTCCTGCCCGGGCAGGAGGTTCGGCTTGCGGATTGTTCGTGGAAGACCGCCTGGACGCAGCACTCCCGGCCCAACCTGGGGTTGCGCCTGGATGGACCAGGAGCCAGTCTGTACTACAGCGGGGACGGTCGGCCCGGGGATGGGACCTGGGATCTGGCCCGGGCCTGTTCCCTGATCGTGCACGAAGGCTTTCAAGTGGATCAGGCCGTGCATGGGCATGGAACAGTCCGGGAAGCCGTGGACCTGGCTGTTAGATCCGGGGCAAGGCAATTGGCGGTTGTCCATATGCAGCGGGACGAGCGCCAGGCCCGGGGGGCAGAGGCCCGGGCCCTGCTGCAGGCGATGCCCGGTGGATCGGGCTTATTGCCTCGGCCCGGAGACAGGCTGAGTCTTGGATGTTGAACGTGTCCATATCGTTACTGCTCCAGCGAAATTTCGGCTCTTTTCCGTCATTCCCGCGGAGGCGGGAATCCAGTTTTTTCTGTATGGTCATGACCTGTCAGTCTTTCCACTAGATTGTCACGCGTCCCGGGTGGTTGCGATGTTTCCAGAAATCTGGGCCGGGCAATAGTGAAACGACGGAAAGGGCATGAGCTCTTGTCTTTCGATGGGGTACAAAAACATGAAAAATATAGCTTTGGTCTGCAAGGAGGTCTTTCTATGACCGATCAGGATCAGGTGCAGAAGGCAGCCCGGGATGTTCAGCAGGCCTCCCGGATGCTGGGGACTCAGACCAGCAGGATCAAGGATGCGTTTCTTAACCGCCTGGCCGGGCTCTTGGAGAGTGAAGGCCGCGACGTGCTGGAGGCCAATGCCCGGGATGTGGCCCGGGGGCGGGAAATGGGCCTAAGTGCGGCCATGCTGGATCGCTTGAGCCTGAATCCCGGGAAGATGGAGGACATGGCCCATGCGTGCCGGGAGGTGGCCGCGCTGGAGGATCCGGTGGGCGAAATTGAGCACATGTATCAACGCCCAAATGGCATGAAGGTCGGCCGGATGCGCATCCCCCTGGGGGTTGTGGCCATGATTTACGAGTCCAGGCCCAACGTGACCGTGGAGGCGGCCATCCTCTGCCTGAAGGCCGGGAACGGCTGCATCCTGCGGGGCGGATCCGAGGCCCTGGGGTCCAATCAGGCCCTGGGCCGGCTTATTTCCAGGGCTTTGGTGGACAGCGGCCTGCCGGGTGAAGCCGTGCACGTGGTTCCCACTGCGGACCGGGAGGCAGTGAATACCTTGCTCGGGCTGGACGAGTTCATCGATGTGGTCATTCCCCGGGGAGGAGAAGGCCTGATCCGGGCGGTCACGGAACGGGCTGCAATGCCGGTGCTTAAGCACTACAAAGGGGTGTGCCACATCTATGTTGACCAGACCGCGGACCCGGAGCAGGCCGTATCCATTATCCACAACGCAAAAGTACAGCGGCCCGGGGTGTGCAACGCCTTGGAATGCCTCTTGGTCCATGCCGATGCAGCAGCTGAAATCCTGCCCCGGGTGGCACAGGCCCTGGGCGAGGATGGGGTGGTCTTCAAGGCCGATCCGCAGGCGGCACAGTACTTGGGGGCCAGGGCCGAGCCTGCGCAGCCTGGTGATTTCGGGCATGAGTTCTTGGACCTGTGCCTGGCCGTGCGCGTGGTCCAGGATCAGGATGAGGCCCAGGAGCATATAGCCGAGTATGGATCAGGTCATACCGAAGCCATTCTGACCTCCAGGCACGACCGGGCCATGCGCTTTGTTCAGGAAGTGGATGCCTCCCTGGTCGCGGTGAACGCCTCCACCCGGTTCAACGACGGGGGGCAGCTGGGGCTGGGGGCTGAGATCGGAATCTCCACCTCCAAGCTCCACGCCTACGGACCGATGGGGGTGAAGGAGCTGACCAGTACGAAATTTGTCCTTTTGGGCCAGGGACAGATCCGGGAGTAGCCAGGGGCGGAAAGAATCGAGGTATGGCTTTCACTAAGGGGTTGGATGGCATGAAGGTCGGGCTTTTGGGCGGGAGCTTCAACCCGGTGCACAACGGACATCTGCGCCTGGCGGTGGAGGCCCTGGAACAGGCCGGCCTGGAAAAGGTGGAGCTGGTTCCGGCGTATATCCCCCCGCACAAGGAAAAGGAGCAGGTCCCCAGCTTTTCCTTCCGGTGCCGGTTGATTGAGGCGGCCGTTTCCCGGATGCCGGGCCTGGTCTTAAATCGGATGGAAGGCCAGAGGGCCGGGCCCTCGTATACAGTCGATACTCTGGTCCAGTATCACCACATGCACCCGGACCGGGAGACCTTTTTTGTCATCGGCTGCCCGGACTTTGTGCAGCTGACCAAATGGTTCAGATGGCGCAAGCTGCCCGAACTCACGCACTTCATTGTCGTGGCCCGGGAAACAGGTGACGAAGAACTGCTGGACCGGTTTATCGCCGCCACCTGGCCCCAGGCCGGAAAACACGGGCAGGCCGAGTGGCGTGTGCCCCCGAAGTGCCGTGTGCAGCGCATCCAGGCCCCAAAGCTGGAGCTAAGCAGTACGCTGATTCGGGAGAAGATGGCAGCCGGGAGAAGCATTCGCTATCTGGTCCCTGATCCGGTCTGGGAGGAGCTGAACGGACCCGATACAGCTCAAACCGGCTCAAACACATAGCCCAAGACTGATATTATGAGCTCATAAACGGCCATGATCTCTTCCCGGCTGTTGCCCGGGATGTCCAGTGTGCAGTAGCGGAAGCTCTTATGATCTTTCCGCCGGCCCGGTATTTTCTAATCCCGCCAAGGGGGGATCCCCCCCACCCGGCTACTTACGTGCAGGTCACTGCTTTCTATTTGCCTGAGCTAATCATACACGTGAGTGCCGGGACCCTGCTGGAGCTGAAATGTGCTTTCCTGGCAGGTTTGGTCGAAGCTTCCCGGGACACGCCCATATAGGGCCAGACTGATATCGTTGATGATCCGGATTTCTCTTTGAGCGGCTGCTGTGTCTATGCTCAGCATGGGCAGACGCTGCATGAGCAGGGCCTCCATGGCTTGGCTGGTGCGCTGTCTTTCCAGAAAGGCGGCTCTGTCCAGGCTGTGCTCCAGATATTCCTTCTTGGCCGCCAAGGCCTGGGCCATGTCCTGGTCCTCCGGGCATTCCTGGACAAAAGCCAGGGCAAAGGTGAAGTATTCCGGGAACAGTGGGGAGGAGGCCGGCACATGGGTCAGCACTGCGGCCAAAAAATCGGCTCTGGCCCCGGCAAGCCGGACATTGGCCAGACGCATCCTGACCCGGACCCAGGCCTGCCAGGATTGAGGGACGTTCCCGGCCACAACCTGCTCCAGGTTGCCGGGCAGGGAGAACCCTGGGCGCAGCCGGTCAACTATGCCTTGCATCATGTCCCGGTCCAGGTCCAGGACCATATGTGCTCCGTCCGGGAAGGTGATGCGGGCCTGGGGGCAGGAGTGCATCAAGGCCCGGACCAGTTCATCCGTATCTTTCCGGCTGCTGTCCCAGGCCTGCAGAGCGGTCTCTATCGCCTCCCGCTGCTGAAGGGACGGGGATAGAAGCAGGTCGCGGAGAGATTCAAGCTCAGGATCAGAGGGATCAGCCCGGGTGGCTACGGCGGCCCGGATTTCAGCGCTGGTGTCCAGGCCAAGTGTGGACTGGGCAAAATGAAGTATGTCGGCGTCCGCCTGAAAGGACGACAGGATCAGATCACAGACGGCTTGGGGCAGGTCATGGGGGTGTTCTGAGCTAGAGGTCATCGGAATACTCCCGGGGCAAAGCAAAAGATTATGCACAAGATTGCTGCTTCTCCTCTCATATCAGTAATCATACCCACCTACAACCGGGCCGGCACCCTGCGGCGGGCGATGGATTCTGTGCTCCGGCAGACCCATCCCAATCTGGAGCTTGTGGTGGTCGACGACGGATCGGAGGATGCAACGGGCGAGATTGTATCCGGGATATCCGATCCCAGGGTCACGGTCCTGGCCCAGCCCCATCAAGGAGTGGCTGCTGCCAGAAATACAGGCATCAGTGCGGCCTCAGGGGAGTATATCGCCCTCCTGGACTCCGACGACACATGGGAACCGGACAAGCTGACAGCCCAACTGGCATTCACCCGCAACGGGGGGTGGGAGATAACCCAGACCGAAGAGGTCTGGATCCGGAATGGGCGGCGGGTCAATCCGGGAATGCGCCACCGCAAGCCCAGCGGATGGATCTTTGCCCCCTCCCTGGAGCTGTGCCTGGTCAGCCCCTCCAGCGTCCTTATCAGCCGTGCGTGCTGGGAGGCGGCCGGCCCTTTTGATTCGAGGCTAGTGGCTTGCGAGGACTACGACCTCTGGCTGCGCTGTGCTCTGCGGTATCCGGTCGGCCTGGTTCCCCGGAAGCTGGTCACCCGGTATGCAGGTCACCCAGACCAGTTGTCGGCTCGGATTATCGGTTTGGATCTGTACAGAATCATGAGCCTGTGCACGCTGCTGTGCACAGAAGAGCTGAGTCCGGAACAGAGATCATTGGCAGAATATCAGCTTGGGCTGAAGGGGCGAAGATATGTGCAGGGGTGCCTGAAGCGGGCTAAGGATGAGGAAGCGCGGCGGATCGTGAATATGGCCTCCCGGGCCGGGGTGGATCTCTTCGACCCGGTCTCGGGCTGAGGCGTGATGGGTGTTATGTCAGGTTTCGACTTTGTGCATGGCCTCGGACTTGATGCGGTTTAAAAGCTCAGACAGCACAGGATGGACGTTTTCCCGGATGTCGCCGGCGACAATGATAAACAGCAGATCCTGGCCGGGCTGGAAGTCGCCCTGGTTGGCCTGGACCAGGATGCGGAATATGCCGGGCCGGGCCTCATACTCCCTGCGCAGGGCCTCGATCCGGTCCTGATCCGGAGTGACCCGCAGGGAAGCGACCGTGTCTTTGCTTTCCCTGGAATGTCCACGAACCACGCCGTTGTGGATCAAGACCATTCCGACCTGATCCGAAAATCCCGGCTCCTGCTTGAGCTCTGTCAGCGCTGTACTCAGATCCATAGAAATTCGGTCATGGATGAAAGCTGATGGTGATTGTTGGCCCGCACAAAGAAGTGGAAAAAGAAAGGCGGCCTCTGCCGCCTTTCTTTTTCGTGTCCGGCTGATTTTTTAGACACATCCGGTGGGTTTGGGCAAGCCGGCCATCTTGCAGGCGCCCTTGCCAGGACCGGAGGGGAAAAGCTCGTAGATTTTCTTCAGCTTGAAGCCGGTCACTTTGGACAGGATGCGGACCATGGGGGCAATACCGTTTTTCTTGTAGTAGTCCTGCAAGAAATCGATGACCTTGCGGTGCTCATCAGTGAGTTCCTTGATGCCTTCGGATTCCTTTACATAGTCCACCCACTCAGGGCTCCAGTCATCAAAGCTCTGCAAGAAGCCGTCTTCGTCAATTTCGAATGTTTTTCCTTTGAACTCGACAGTTGCCATGTGTCAACCTCCTTGACCGTCAGTTTATTGAGAATTGGCTGGCGTGAAACCAGAAGCCAAAAACATGTCCGCATCTGGGACCTGTTTTTGAAACTTGCTGGAGAATGGGTAATTGAAATTCACCCCACCGTCAAGTGGAGAGGTCCTGCGTACCAACGCATAAAGCATACTCTATAGAAGCTGGCGGCCTTCCTTGTCAAGGGCCGGCGGCCAGGCTTCAGGAAAGGGTGTTCCGGTGCTGTTGTCCAGGTCCCTCGTCGGTGAAACTTTATTCACCCTGGCTCCCTGTCCTGCTTTCCGGCCAGGAGTTCTTCCAGTTCGGCGCGGGCGGTCTCCATACCCGGATCGAGCTCCAGCCCCGCCTGCAGACAGGAGAGGGCCTCGTGGATCTGCCCCGCCCTCTTCAGGCACAGGCCAAGGTTGACCAGGTCCATGGCTGAGCCAGGATCCAGCTCCAGGGCGGACCGGAAGTCCTCGGCGGCCTGTTCATACCGGCCGGTCTTAAAGGCTCCGACGCCGCGCAGGTTGTAGAAGGCATGTACATCCGGGGCGCCCTGGATGGCCCGGTCGAGATGCGGCTTTATCCGGTCCCACTGTGCCTCCCGGCTGAGGCAGAAGGCCTGATAAAAGGCGGCAAAGGCCTTATCCTGGGCTGTGGGCTGGATGTCTTCGGCCCGGGAGAAGGCATCCAGGGCTTGTGAAAACCGTTCCTGGCGCAATGCCAATATGCCCTGAAAAAACGGCAGAAAATGTCCCTGAGGATAGAGGTCCTGCAGGACCCGCAACCCGTGTTCAGCTAGGTCTTCGGGCTGCTGCTCAGCCAGAATCCGGCCCACGAAAAGTCCAAGACTGGCATGGGTGCTGCGTTCACGGAAACCGAAACCGGGAACGATGGAGTAATGGGCGGGGATCTGAAGATCCGGATCAGTTGTACGCACAATGTAGACTGGATATTTGTGCTGGGCAAGGACCTTAGCCACCCTGGAGAGCTCGACCCCCATGTCCGGGTGACTGATGTCCGGAAGGGCGGTGATGGGGACGGCCCGGCCGCGCCGCAGCCAAGCGCACTGATCCAGGGTCTTCGGCTTGGGCAGTCCGGATGGCTCGTAGCGGCTTCCGCTCTCAAAGTCCCCGCCGAGCTGGGCCACCTCGGTCAAGGCCCTGATCGCTGCCTTTTCCGGAGAGGTGGCTGTTCCGGCAGTAAAGACGATTTCGCTGGAGTGCGGAAATGTAGCCGGGTCATAGGCCAGGACCCCGACTGTGGGTACATCAAGTCCCAGGCTGAAATCCTTGAGCCAGACCACAATCCCGTTGCGGTCAAAGGCCGCCAGGAGGTCCTTGAGCACCGGATCGGTCATGGTCTTAGGGTCTATGCTCGGAAGCTCAGGGCATTGGGCATTGATTTCGGCACAGACGTGGCGCTCAATAAGCTCGCACAGCCCCTGCAGCGCAGACTCCACGTCGGTGTTGCCAGCAGAAGACCCATTGAATTCATTGATGGTCTGAAACCAGTTCAGGGGGAGGACGACCTCCTGCCCGGTATGCAGGTCAGAGGCCGGACAAAAATCCCAGGGCACAAGGTCCATGATCTGGACAGCCTCTGAGGAGGGGCGTTCTTCCTGCACCGAACCGAGGATCTCTTGCACCGGGATCAGGGAGGGGCCGAATCTGTCCTCAGCCTGGGACCAGGTCAACTGTGCGCCTTTGCCCCTTTCCCCGGTCCGGGCCAGGAAAGAGAACAGACTGTAGCGCTCGATGAACTCCATCAAAGCCGAGGCCTCAGCCTGGGCCGCTGAGGCTCCCTTGCCCATCTGCTTGCGTGTGGGCATGATCTCCCGGGCCTTGGAGCCGCATATGGACATATACACTGGGATTCCCAGGCGCCCGGTATCCACCCGTCTGGTCCGTTCCAGCAGGTGGTGACCGGTTCGGGCCAAAACGGAGCGGATGTGCCTGACCGTCTGTTCCGGAGAAACGGCCTTATCCAGATCCCGGGTGTATCCTTTGGTGCATGAAGGGTGCTGTAACATCGGCTGAAGCACTTGGTTTGCGGGCCTTGGGTTCTCTTCCCTCATTCCCGGGAAGGCGGGAATCCAGGTCTCTTGCGAGAGGAGAAAGCGCTTGACAGAAGAAGACGCTCCTCTGGATTGCCCGGCACTCACTTGCAGTTTTTCGACGCAGCCAGTGGATCTTTGGAGTTTGCCATCTCTTCTGTGTGCCCACTTTCGGCCCGGTATTTTCTAAGCCCCGCCAAAGGGGGATCCCTGCTCCCTCCCGGCTACTCACGTGCAGGTCACTGCTTTCTGTGTGAGTGAGGGTATCATATACGTGAGTGCCGGGCTCTGAGTAAGAGGGGGTGGAGCTTCCATCTGTCCCTGTGTTGGGCATGAAACCTCACTCCCTGAGTTAAGGAGCCTATTTTCTGGTCATGCGCAGGATGCGGCACACATGCCGTTCCGGTTCATTGGAATGCGGCGATGTTTCCTTGTACCCCAGGGACTTCTCCTGAAGGTTGAAGGTCTTTTCCGCCAGGGCGTAAAATCCCTGGGACCGGAATATATGGCTCTTGGCCAGCAGGATTTCACCTTCCGGGGTCAGGTGGCTGTCCAGGAACTGGACCAGGGGGCTGTAGGTGGATTCCCGGTACAGGATTTCAGACCCGATTATACGCTCGAAGCGCTGAGGCATGCGGTCAGTGGTGAAGTCGACATCGGCCAGCTGAATCCTGTCCTCCAAGTCGTTCTTCATGACGTTGATGCGGGCGAAGAGCAAGGCGTCGGGGTGACAATCTGTCAAGGTCACCCGGGCCCCCATGCAGGCGGCCACCATGCCGCAGACTCCGATTCCGGCCCCGAGCTCCAGAACATTCAGGCCGTTGACTCCGCAGGTGCTCAGGATATGACTGAGCAGCATGGACGTGGGCCAGATCTTGGCCCAAAACGGCAGCTCCAGACCATCCTGTGTTCCGGAGGAGGCAGCCAGCTGTTCGATATAGGCCTCCATGTCCTTGATCTGGAGGACGCGTAGTTGCACATCCCCGATGCCTATGGTCTCGAACTCCACGGGGTACTTGGACTTGGCCAGGCTCAGCAGGTCGTCGAGTCTGGCACCGGAGGATAAAGCCGGATTGGTGGGTGTGGGCATAGATAAAAAAAAGCCAAACAAGGTTTGGCTTGGGATACATATTTGGAGCGGGAAACGGGATTTGAACCCGCGACTTCAACCTTGGCAAGGTTGCACTCTACCGCTGAGTTATTCCCGCTCATGAATGGAGGCGGCATCCGGATTCGAACCGGAGAATGGAGGTTTTGCAGACCTCTGCCTTACCACTTGGCTATGCCGCCTCAGGATGGAGCGGGAGACGGGATTTGAACCCGCGACTTCAACCTTGGCAAGGTTGCACTCTACCACTGAGTTACTCCCGCCCGTGACGAACGAAATATTTTGTACGGGAAGTGGCCCTTGCTTGTCAAGCAGGGGTGCTTCAGGTTGGCAAGCTGGGATCATTTCCAGCTCAGGGGGGATACGAAGGTGGTTCGAGGGTCTCCTCCTGCCCGAAAGAGACCGGGATTGAGAAACAAATCTATGCTTTCCCCTTTACTTTTCTAACCTACATACGATAAACGAGGTTTGCCGATTGACATATACATCGCTTTGCAGAGATCCGGCGAAGGAGGAATGATTATGAAACAGAGCGATATTCAATATTTTCGAAATGTTTTGGAAAAAATGCTTGAGGAGATCCAGGAAAAGGGGCAGAGTACCATTGACGATATGTCCGGATCGGCCCAAGTCTATGCCGACCCTGCAGACAGGGCATCCCAGGAATCGGATCAGTTTTTCACCCTCCGGCTGCGGGACAGGGACCGCAAGCTGATCAGTAAAGTCAATGCCGCACTGGAGCGGATTGAAGACGGGACATACGGAGTCTGCGAGGAGTGCGGCGAAGAGATCAGTATTCCCAGACTCAAGGCCCGTCCGGTAACAACCCTGTGCATTCACTGCAAGAGCCAGCAAGAGGAAGATGAACGTTTGGGACAGAAATGACTCCGCCCGTCCCATGGGCATCGGGAACCGAAGGGTTCTGGGTCGGATCCCGATCTGACCGGAACATGGTCAAGCGGTCCTTAAGCCAGGCTTTGAAGGGGCATGGAGGCAAATTTTTTTCGGTTTTTTGCCCACCACGTGGGACATGGCCTGACAGGAAAACGGGTGGAGAAGGTCTATATACCTGTGCCCGGTGTCTGGACCATGAAGCTCGGTTCCAGACAGCATCTGATATGTGCGGCCTCCAAGCGCGGGCATGCCCTTTTTATCTCCTCTCATAAGCCCTCCAATCCCCGGAATCCGCCGGCAGAGGTCGGCTGGTGGCGGAAACGGATCCAGGGCCGCAGGATCGTGGCTTGGACAGTGGACTGGCCGTCACGGCGCCTGGCCCTAGGGCTGGATACAGCTCCGGCCTCCTGGGTCATCCTCAGCCTGGACGCCGGCCTGACCTGGGTGCACGAGCTGGACTCCGGTTTTGGGCGCGATCCTGAATGGCCGTCCTGGGATGAAATAATGACCCAGCCTCGAGTTTTCCGCCGGTATCCTCAGATCTCCCCCCCGTTACGACACACCTTGTCTGCCCTGGATGAACAGAAAGGCCGCGAGCTGTTGACTTTCCTTCAGTCCACCGCCCCTGCGGAGGTGTTTACTTGGGCCAGGTCTGCGCAGGTGCAGTCCAAAGACTGGCTTGTCCCCTGGTCGATCCCATCCAGTCTTTTCCACCGGTTCTCCAGTATAGAAAGCTACAGGGATCCAGTCCAGGCAGCTGAAGACTATGGGTGGAGGGTGCTGGAGTGCATGGACCGAGATCAGGAGGAGACCAGGACGCAAACCGCGCGGGAGGAAAAAAAACTGCGCAAGCAGCTGTCCAGGATCGCTGCCGACGAAGACAGGCTGCGGGATATGATTGAGCGCAGGAAACAGGCCGAACTGATCAAAAGCAATCTGTACTGCATAGATCCGGAAGAAAAAACCGGAAGCCTGGTCCTGGAAGATGAAGACCGCGGGTTGCATTCCCTGAGCTTGGATCAGCGTCTGAGCATACGGGAAAACATGGAACGCTGGTTCAAGCAGGCCAAGAAGGGGGCCCGGGGGCTGCCTCAGGTTGCCGCCAGGCGGCGGCAGATCGAGGATTCCCTGGCTGCTTTGCATGCCGGCGGCAGGAAGGCAGAGGCAATCGACAGCCCGGTTCAATCCGAAGTCCGGCCTGCGGCTCGGAGCGGGGCCAAGGCAAAGGACTCGCTTGAGGCTGCACACATACAGCGCTATCGAAGCAGCGACGGGTATGCCATTCTCAGGGGAAAGAACAGCCGGGCCAATCACCATCTCTTGACCCGGGTTGCCCGGCCTCACGATCTGTGGTTTCATGCGGCCCACGGCCCAGGGGCCCATGTAGTTGTCCGCCGGCCGGGTCCGGCCGGTGAAATCCCGGAATCCAGCCTTTGGGAAGCTGCCGGTATTGCTGCTCTGCGCAGCCATTTTTCCGGGGCGGACACGGCGGAGGTCATGTGCGCCGAGGTCAAGCACGTTACCCCGGTAAAGGGCGCGGGCCCGGGGCAGGTGACCGTACGCGAAGTGCTGCAGACCTACAGAATCAAATTGGATCCTGAACTCGAAAAGCGGCTGCGGCCCTGATCCAGCAAGGTGTGTACCGGGCAGGCTCCTGCTGCACGACTGGACCGGCCCCTCCCGGCGCAGACTGCATGGAGATCGTATGCAGACATCCCAGGCGGAACATTGGGCCGTGCTTCTTCTCGATCCTGACGACGGACATGCCGGTCATGTCCGGGAGCTGCTGGAGGCACAGGGCTTGGAAGTGGTCTGGGTCAAACGGCACCTCTCCGGGCTGTCTGCCCTGGACGAGCAGGACTTTTCCCTGGTCCTGGCCTCGGTGGAAGGTCAGGATGTGGACGGCCTTGAGTTCTGCTCCCTCCTGGCCCGCAGGCAGGAACGGAGAAGCAAGGGGGTCCCGCTCGTTCTGCTCATGGGCCGGGAACGGCACAGAGAAGCCCTGGCTGCCACCGATCCGGCGGGGAAGGACTATCTGGTGGAGCCCTGTCTGGATGCCGAGATAGTCTGGCGGGTTATGCACAACCTGCCGGGCAGAGGCAAAGCTTCAGCTGAGGGCGGCTTTGCGGATTGGATCCTGACCAGCCGGGAGCTTGCATCTGTACTAGATCAGGAGGTCAGCCGAAGCAGCAGGAATTCAGACGGCTTCGGGCTGGTGATGATAAAGCTTACTGGCTGGCCGCTTTTATCCATGGACTATGGACCGGCCGGAGCCCTGGTGGTGGAAGATATTATTGTCCGACGGATTCAGGACCTGGTCCGGGTCTACGATCGCCTTTTTCGTATTGAACAGGGCCGATTTGCAGTGCTCCTGCCCCAGGCGTCTTTGGACGGGATCCGGGGATTCATGCACCGGATATACAGTGCGTTGTCGCACATCCTGCACACCGAGGCCTTTGCCCAGGACGAGCTGGAAGCCTTGTGCATCCAAGGCCTGCGGGTTCAGACCGACAGGTGTTCCAGACCTCATGCCCGGAGCGTACGCGAGCTGCACAGGTTTATACTCAATCAAGCCAGGTCGGAACCAAACAGACCGGGACTGGTTCAGGTCACCCTGAACGCCGATGGACTGACCTTGGACCATGAAATCGGCCGGGATGTGGAGTCATGAGCGTACGCATTGCAGCCGGGCGGTATAAAGGGCAGGTGGTAACAACGGTTTCCGGTCCTGGATATCGTCCGGCTATGGACAAGGTCCGTCAGGCCCTGTTTTCCATGCTGGAGTCCCGGGGGGCGTTTGGGGAGGAGATGCGGGTGCTGGACCTGTTCGCCGGCAGCGGGAGCCTCGGATTGGAGGCCTTGAGCCGGGGGGCCTCGGAGGTCTGGTTTGTTGAACACTCGCAAAAGGCCGTCCGGGCCTTGCGGGAAACCCTCGCCAGGCTTCAGGTGCCCAAGCGACAGTTTCGGATCGTCGCCGGCAAGGTGGCTCCAGCTCTCCGCCGCCCGCCGGACACGCCCTTTGATCTTGTTTTAGTGGATCCTCCCTACGGACACGGTTTGCTCATGCCTGTCTTGGAAGGTCTGCTGGATCGAGCCTGGCTGAGCGGGTCTGGGTGTATCGCGGCCGAAGTCGAAGCCGAGCTGACCCTGGACGATCTGCCCGGACTCACCCTTGAAGTGAACCGAACCTATGGCCAAACAAGGATAGGTGTATGGAAAGCCCAAAGCCGAAGACCGCAGTCTATCCCGGAACCTTCGACCCCCTGACCAATGGACATGTGAGCATTGTCCGCCGCGGCCTGGATGTTTTTGATACCATCGTTTTGGCCATTGCCAAGGATACACCGAAACAGCCCCTGTTTCCCCTTGAGGAGCGGGTTGTTATGGCCGAAGAGGTGTTTGCCCATTTTCCCCAGGTGGTGGTGGAGCCCTTCAGCGGACTGCTGGTGGAGTATGTGGACAATCGGGGGGCACAGGTTGTTCTTCGCGGGTTGCGGGCCATCTCTGATTTTGAGTACGAGTTCCAAATGGCCCTGATGAACCGCCGCCTGAAGAGGGATGTGCACACCTTGTTCATGATGACTGATTATAAATGGCTGTTTACCAGCTCTTCGATCATCAAGGAGACCGTCAGTCTGGGGGGGGACGTGCAGGGGCTGGTCCCGGAGCCTGTCTGGCTTCGTCTGCGGAAGAAGTATGCGGTTCAATAGCCTATGGCTGCACATTCTGTTCCCCAGATCCTGTGCCTGATCGGTCCCACCGGTACAGGCAAGAGCTCCCTGGCCCTGCAGATTGCGGAGCGGGCTGGTGCCGAGATCGTGAATTGCGATTCAAGGCAGGTCTATGCCGATTTTCCGTGCATTACCGCCCAGCCCTCGGACCGGGACCGGTCCCGGTGCGCGCATCATCTCTACGGGTTTTTGCCCACTGAAGAAGCGATTGATGCCGGGCGGTTTATTGCTCTGGCCCGGCCGGTTCTGGAGGATATCCATTCCCGGGGCAGGCTGCCTCTCCTGGTGGGGGGGACCGGACTCTATTTGAAGGCATTGATCTATGGGTTGGCGCCGATTCCGGAGATCCCCTCCGAAATACGTGAGCGGATCGAGGCCGAATGCAAAGAGCTGGGGCCTGAAGCCCTGCACCGCAGACTGCAGGAAGTGGATCCGGAATCTGCTGATCGGCTCCATTTCAGGGACAGGCAGCGCATTGCCCGGGCCCTGGAGGTTGTTGCGGCTACCGGAAAATCCCTGACCTGGTGGCTTCGAACGTATCCCTGTGATCAGCCCAGGTATTCCGCCTTGAAAGTGGGCCTGTGGACCGATCTGGAGGACTTGACCCCCCTGCTCAAGGCGCGGATCGGCAGGATGCTGGACAGGGGGGCCATGCAGGAGGTGGAGGCTGCCTGGAAGGGATGTTCAGATGAGCATGCCCCGGGATGGTCCGGTATCGGCTGCTGGGAGCTTTTGCAGGTTTTTTTGGGCCGCTGGTCCCAGGCTGAGGCCGAATCCGTCTGGGTGAAAAATACCCGGGCCTACGCCAAGCGGCAGCTGACCTGGTTTAAAAAAGAGCAGGATGTTCAATGGGTTCAGCCCGGAGATGTCCCCGGGTTCTTCAATTCCCGGCTCTGGGAGAAGGTATGCGGGCTGATGACGGAGTAAGTGGCCTGCGGCTCTGGGGCTGCGGTAGGAAGGAGCAAGGACCCGAGGGACGTATGCCCTTGCGTTGCAGATGAGGAAGACAGATTATGAGCAGAAGGATATGGATTTGGTGCGCCCTGGTTTGCTTGATTCTAACCGTAGCCCAGGGGCCGGTCCAGGCCGGGGGAGTGTTGATCGAGGACCTGGGGCCGGCCAGGATGGATTGGGAAAACAAGGTCCTTACCGCCCGGGGATACGCAGAGTCCGGACTGGGAGAAGGCAAGCAGGAAGGTGCTCAGCCCGGCAGGTCAGAGGTCCGGCAGGCCAGGATCCGGGCCCAGAACGGATTGTGGAAGGGCCTGCAGCTGGTTCGGGTGGACGGCGCCCGAAGGGTGCAGGATGTCCTCCGGGACGATCCGGATAAGGTTC
Organism: Desulfovermiculus halophilus DSM 18834; assembly: GCF_000620765.1. Classification (NCBI taxonomy): domain Bacteria; kingdom Pseudomonadati; phylum Thermodesulfobacteriota; class Desulfovibrionia; order Desulfovibrionales; family Desulfohalobiaceae; genus Desulfovermiculus; species Desulfovermiculus halophilus. The sequence goes on along the minus strand of NZ_JIAK01000009.1, from coordinate 78,961 downwards.
AGGCCTTGCGTGAGCTGGTGCACACCGCATTTGTGCAGGCCCTGGAGGATACGCAAGAACCCAGAAAAACGGGATATGAGGCCAGGCTCTCATTGACCGGTGAAAGCGCGTCGGTGTGTATTCCGGCCCAGGCATGGTATGAAGATAAGGAAATGTTCTCTGTGCAGGGGAACGCAACAGCCAGGACCGGAGATTCCGGGTTCAGCGGTCTGATTGTCGACGCCAGGGGCTTGGGCGCAAAACCGGCCCTGATCTGTCGGTTGTATGACCAGCAGGGACGGCTGATTTTCGGACCGTCCATGATGTCCAGGCAAAGGGGGATAGAACAGGGAGTGGTGGGCTACAGTTCGAGCATGGAGCAAGCCCGGGCCAGCTCCAGAGTCGGTGAGTCTCCTTTGCAGGTTCGGGCTCAGGGTGTGCACAGGGGTACGGTTTCTGATTTCGATCTTCGGGCAGAGGATGTCAAACCCCTGTGGGTTACCGGGAGCGCGGATATATTGCAGCACGGAAAGGTGATTGTCGTTTTGCAGGATGAGCATGGGGATCGAGTTGTCGAGTATCCATTGGAAGGCCAATAAGGATGTGCTGGGCACGCACGGCAAGTCTCTCCAGAGGGAGAGAGGGCGTGGGCTTTGGCCTGCTGCACGTATTACGACAGCGACACTTTGATATGGCCTTGCCGGCCTGTAGCACAAGAAAATGTGCGGGCCTGCCGCTCACGGCACACAGAAGAGACGGCAAACTCTTATGTATGCAATTCCATTTTCTGTGTCGAAGAGCCAGTATTTCCCGGGCATACATTGTTTGGGGCAAGGGGGAAAACCAAAAAGATGGAGTACGACAGCGACACTTTGATATGGCCTTGCCAGGGCTTGGTCCGTGGCCACGATTTTGGCCGACGCATCCAAGGCTCGCTCCGGGCGCTCGGCCCTCACTGCATTATGACCGCGGCTGACTGCTTGTTTGGGGGCTCTTGAATTTGTGAGGACCGACCGCTTATCCTCCACTTCGCCAGGAAGCGTTACCGGCCTACATCGAAAGGCCACGGACCAATCCCCGGCTTCGATCATGGACATTGTGAGTTCAGGAAAATGTCGCTGTAGAGGTATAAAGGAAATCGAAATGTTTCGTAGATCGCCGATACGGTATGGGATGTGCATGCTGCTTTTGGCGGCGGTTGTGGGAATCGGCCCGCAGGGAGAGGTTCGTGCAGGGGAGCAGATCGTGCGCGTAAAGGCCGGGGAGTCCGGGTCGCCCCGGGGTCAGGCCATGCTCGAGGCGGTTCTTCGCGAGGCGGACACGATTCTTCCGTACAGCCTTGGTTCGGACAGAAAGAGTGGTTTGGCCAGGTTTCTCAGCTCCAGACATGAGGAATACGTCTTGAGCTATTCCCGGCAGACGGACGAGCAAAACCAGGAGCAGGTCTGGCAGGTTCAGATCAATACCCAGGCCCTGGCCTCTCTGCTCAAGGATCTTGGGGTCTACTACACCGGACAAAAGAGGCTGGGCTATCGACTGGAGATGTCCGGCAGAGGGCAGGGGCGCATAGCCCAATTGGAGGATCTCTCAGGGTGTGTTCAGCAGGGTGTGGTCTATCCAGTCCTGAAGGTGCAGTCCGGAGGCGACCGGTTCAGAGGGGTCCTGGAAACCCAGACCTCCACCTGGACCGCAAGCCGGAAAAGCCTGGATGAGCTGTGGCAGGCTCTGTGGTCCAAGTATTTCTCATCCTCGGAAGGGATACGGCCTTTTGTGCACCGGGTTCAGGTGCAGATCAAAGGCTTGAGCACTGTGAGCGCGGTTTCAGGGTGCTCCAGGCAGCTTCACGACTGGCATCAGGCTGTAGCCCAGGCTGACTTGGTGCAAATCGAGATCGCATCCGGCGGGTTATTGGGATGGTGGGACGTACTGACTCCGGAGAAGGACAGGCTCAGGAGCAGACTCAATGCCTATACCCGGGTACGTGGACTGCAGTGGGAGGAAAGAGCCGGAGATGGAGAAGAAGAGCAAAAAGAAGAGTAACTGGAGCCCTTAGCCTCCTCTCCCAGGGATGACAGGACGAACCACAGTGGACCACACGGCTTTTGGCATCAGGAGGAATGGTGTGTGTTGTCTTCCTTCGAGGAAGAGGACTTGGATTGGGGCGAGGAGATGTCGATTTCATCCGGCTCGTCCGAAGCCTTCTTGAAATTGCGTATCGCCTTTCCCATGCCGGCCCCTATTTCCGGCAGCTTGTTTGCACCAAAGATGACCAGGACAATGGCCAGGATGATAATGAGTTCCGGGATGCCGATTCCGAACATAAAGCCTCCTCATGTGGGCAGTGGACCAATTCCGTATTTCTTTGCTCTTCTGTGCAGCCTTTGTACGCTTTCTGGCCGGTGTTCGCAACCGCAAAACAGCCCGGTCGGATGCAGAAGAAATGATTGCCAAATGAAACAAGGCCTTTTATAAAAGCTGTTTTCGCCTCCCGCTGGCCCAAGAGGTGTGCTGATCTATGGAGTGAGTGAATATCAATGTAACATGCTGAAATGCAAGTTGTTATGAGTACCTGAGGCCAGGGAACATCTCATCCTCAGGTCCCAGGACTGCTGCACATTGGCCATAGTGACGATTGCGAACCGTTCAATTCCGGTTTCCGAATCCAAGAAACACAAAAGACAGCCCGAGTCCACCATGCATGCCGTCTATTTCCCGTATATGCATCCTGCCTTGGCCCCGGCCACAGCTCCTGAATGGGTGAGCTTTCTGTCTCCGGGCATGCCCAATGATGCGCCGGCGCATCCGGTCTTTTCTCCCCAGGGACTGCCTATGCCGGAGAAAGAAAGCGTGCAATATGCCCGGAAGGTGCGGGAGTTTTCGGCTCAGTTCCGGAATCTGAAGGAATTGAGCGCGATCAGCACCGGTGGCATCCAAACTCCATTTTATCAGGGAACGGCCCGGGCCCTGGGAGATGATTTCAAGACCTACCTGGAGCCGGAAGACCACCGCAGCGAGGAAGAGCAGAGGTTGCGCCTGCAAGGGCAGATGAATCTGATCATGGCCTGGATAATAGAGGAAGAGGTCCTGGGTCTTTGCAGTCTGGAAGATGCATTTACCTCCTTTCAGCACAAGATGGACCAGACCCTGGGAGTGGAGGAAGGTTTTGGCGCCCGGGCCGGCGGACTGTGGACCAGTCATGGGGATTTCTTGGTCCATTGGACGAAGCTTTTGCCCTGGTTTCTCCTGTTTCTGGGAGCTGAAGACGTCTTGGTCGTGCATCACGGCGAGATGGTCTCGAGCTGGAAAGATTGGGGGGTAAGCTTTGAGCCGGCCCGATCCGGCAGCCTGCAGGGATTGGGGCCTGGGCTGGAAGTCGGTGAACAAGCCGGGATATCTACAGGAGTAAGCACAGGCCGGAATCTGATGATGGATAATCCTCTGCCTGGGGACGACCTTTGGTGGATGGAACGGAAGATACGGATAGTGTGTCTGGAGCAGAATCACGGGTGAGGCGCATGGACTGCGCTCACCGCAAACAGATCAGGCAGAACGTATGTGGCAGGATGTCAGCTGGGTGCGGGGAGTTATTTTCGATTGTGATGGAGTGCTCATCGATTCCAGGGAAGCGAATCTCCGGTTTTACTCCCTGATCCTGGAAAAGATGGGGCTTCCGGGAATGAGTGCCGAGGACGAGATCTATGTTCACATGCATACGGTTCAGGAATCCCTGGCCCGGATTGTTCCCCGGGATCGGCTCCATGAAGCCATGGATGCAGCCGCACATATAAGCTACCGTGAAGTCATGGACTGGGTAAGGCCCCAGCCGGGGCTGATCCAGTTTCTCACTCTGCTCCAGACCGCGGGGATACGGTGCGCGGTGAATACGAACCGAACCACGACCTTGCCCCTGATCCTGGAGCGCTTTGAATTGGTCCAGTTCTTTCATCCGGTGATCAGCGCATCGGATGTAACCTGGCCCAAGCCGCATCCTGAGAGCGTTTATTGGGTCCTGCAGGCGTGGGAGATGTCCCCCCAGGACGTAGCCTTTATCGGCGATTCTCAAGTGGATCAATACACGGCCGAGGCTGCTGGAGTGAGGTTCTGGGCCTATGGGAACCCGGGCCTGGAAGCAGATCGCCATGTCGCGGACTACTGGGGGCTGCATCAGAACTTTTGCCAGGACCAGCCTCATTGCCGGGAAGCCCTTTTATCCTGAACAAGGGCGGAACGAGCTGCAGTTGTTTAACTTTATACCTGGAGGACACGCATGTCGATACTCGGCAACTTACTGCATGCAATAGCATACGTATTGGATACAGTCCTTTTCCTTTACTTCTGGGTGGTCATTATCTCAGCCATTTTGTCCTGGGTGAACCCAGACCCGTATAATCCTATCGTGAGAACAATCCGTTCCCTGACTGAGCCCGCGTTTGCCATGGTTCGGCGGTGGGTCCCGTTCACTTTTGTAGGCGGACTTGACCTCTCGCCCATCATCGTACTTCTGGGGATCAAATTTCTCCAGATCTTTCTGGTCCAGTCCATAAACCAGCTGGCCATAGGGATGTAGCAGGGCTGGACAGGCTCTTCGACACAGAAAGTGGAATTGCATACATAAGAGATGGCAAACTCCAAAAATCCACAGGCTACAGCCAAGAACCGGCTGGACAGATCCGCATCCAAGTTGATGTAAGGGTATGGAATTGACTGAAAATTGATCTCTTGTCACAAAGAGCAGAAGGACATGGAAGAGGCAAAGGAGTGTATCTCCTGCCGGGCCGACAGGTGCCTGGTCAGGCTGTGGGTTCAGCCCGGGGCCAAGAAGAATGAGCTAGGCGGGTTCTATCAGGGATGTCTCAAGGTCCGCCTGAAGGCCCCGCCGGTGGACAATAAAGCCAACCAGGAGCTGGCGGCCTTTTTGGCCCGCCTCCTGGGGGTGAAGCCCAGGCAGATCCAGCTCATAAGTGGACAGAGAAGCAGAAAGAAGATAATCAGTATACAGGTGGATGCTTATCTAAATGCCCAGCGGATACGGGCAGTTTTGGACCCGGAGTAAGGAAACCCTTGTGCAGTTTTGTGAAGGAGGTTGAACATGGAGCAGTATGAATTGGAGCTCATTGCCAAGTATGGGGATATGGACGAGGACTTGAACCGCTTGTGGCAGGAGCACCTGGATTACGAAAAGCAGTTGGATACCTATGAGAACAAGCCCTATCTGACTGCAAGCGAAGAGTCGGAGATGAAACGGCTGAAGAAGATGAAGCTGGCGGGGAAAACAAAGATACAGCATATTCTGGAAAAATACAGGAGGCAGGAGGCCGGGAATGAAGCATAAAGGATCGCAGATCCTGCTCGAATCCATGATCAAAGAGGGGGTGGATACCATATTCGGGTTTCCCGGTGGGGCTGTCCTGGATATCTACCACCAGATCCCCAACTATCCGCTGCGGCACATTCTCACCCGGCATGAGCAGGGAGCCGTGCATGCGGCGGACGGGTATGCCCGGGCCACTGGACGAACAGGCGTGGCCCTGGTCACCTCCGGACCAGGGGCGACCAATACAGTGACCGGAATCGCCACTGCCTATCTGGACTCGGTTCCCTTGGTGGTTTTCACCGGTCAGGTCCCGACCAAGCTGATTGGGAATGACGCATTCCAGGAAGTCGATATCGTGGGCATAACCCGGCCGTGCACCAAGCACAACTATCTGGTCAAGGATGTCAGAGACTTGGCCAAGACGATCAAGGAGGCATTTTATGTCGCCCGTTCCGGACGCCCGGGGCCGGTGCTCGTGGACCTGCCCAAGGATGTGATGGCCGATGCCTGTCAGTTCTCGTATCCGGAACGGATCGCAATGCGCAGCTATAACCCCCACTATGAGCCCAATCTCAAGCAGGTGCGCAAGGCCTCTTCGCTGCTCAAAAAGGCCAAACGGCCGGTGATATTTGCCGGTGGAGGGGTGATCGCATCCAATGCCCATGAGGAGCTGACCTGGATGGCCAGGACCCTGCAGATCCCGGTGACCACCTCCATGATGGGCCTTGGAGGATTCCCGGGCAATGATCCCTTGTGGCTGGGCATGCTGGGCATGCACGGAACCTATGTGGCCAATATGGGCATCAACAACTGTGACCTGCTTATCTCAGTCGGGGTGCGTTTCGACGATCGGGTGACCGGAAAGCTGGAAAGCTTCGCCCCTGAGGCCAAGCTGGTCCATATCGACATCGATCCGACGTCCATTCGGAAGAATGTTTCCGTTGATGTGCCCATTGTGGCCGATTGCCGGCTGGCCCTGCAATCCCTGCGCACTGAAGTGGAAAAGCTCCTGGAAAGCGAGGATCTCAGCACCCGGTATGCGCCCTGGCGGGAAAAGCTCATGGCCTGGAACCAGGCCCAGCCGTTGTGCTGCCCGGAGGGAGGTGACAGGATCAAGCCCCAGGCAGTGGTTCAGAAGCTGTACGAAATAACCCAGGGTGAGGCCATTGTCACCACTGAGGTGGGCCAAAACCAGATGTGGGCAACCCAATTCTACCGTTTCCATCAGCCAAGGACCTGGATTTCTTCCGGCGGTCTGGGGACTATGGGGTACGGATTTCCTGCGGCCATAGGGGCCCAAATCGCCTTTCCCGACAAGCTGGTCCTGGATATAGCCGGGGACGGCTCCATCCAGATGAACAGCCAGGAGCTGGCCACTGCAGTCAGCTACGGTCTGCCGGTGAAGATCATCATCTTAAACAACGGGTACTTGGGTATGGTCAGGCAATGGCAGGAGCTCTTCTACGACCGGAACTACTGCTCGACCTGCATGCACCACAATCCGGACTTCGTTCGACTGGCCCAGGCCTATGGCGCCGAAGGCTACCGGGTGGAAAGGATGGAGGATCTGGACCAGGTCCTGCGACAGGCCCTGGAATCCAAGCAGACGACCATTGTGGATGTGGTGGTTGAACAGGAAGAGAATGTCTACCCCATGGTTCCGGCCGGTGCCGGGCTCAGCGAGATGCTTCTGGTCTAAGGCAGTGTCCGCGTCAAGCATATGGATGCGGTCCGGGTTGAACCCGGCTGAGATTGATATACGGGGTCAAAGACGAGGAGTGAAGCATGCGGCATACCCTCTCGGTTTTGGTGGAGAATGAACCCGGCGTCCTTTCCAGGGTGGCCGGGTTGTTCAGTGGACGCGGTTTTAATATCGAGTCCCTGAATGTGGCTCCGACCCTGGAGCAGGGCATCTCTTTGATGACCATAGTCACCGACGGCGAAGAGCAGATCATTGAGCAGATCATCAAGCAGCTTCGGAAGCTGATTTCGGTGATCAAGGTCGTGGACATGAACGAGATCAAGTGCGTTGATCGGGAGATGGTCTTGCTCAAGGTCAATGCCATGGAGCAGTACAGGGCGGAAGTCTTGCGGATTGTGGACATCTTTCGGTGCAAGGTTGTGGATGTCAGCCCCTCGGAGCTGACCTTGGAAGCTACGGGGGACAGAGGAAAAATCAGTGCCTTGATCCAATTGCTCCACCGATTCGGGATCAAGGAAATCGCCCGGACCGGCAGCGTGACCATGCGCCGCAGCATGCAGGTGGACTAGGGCTGCACAGGGCCGGGTCCGGGCCCGACGAATAAAGGAGGAAGACGATGCGCGTCTTTTATGAACAGGATGCAGATCTGAACTTGCTGGCAAACAAGACTGTGGCCATTATCGGCTACGGGAGTCAGGGACACGCCCATGCCCAGAATCTGCGCGATTCAGGGGTGAATGTGGTGGTCGGTCAGCGCCCCGGGGGGAAGAACTATGAACTGGCCAAGGAGCACGGGTTTGATCCGGTCAGCGCAGCCGATGCGGCCAACCAGGCCGATCTGATTCAGATTTTGGTCCCTGACCAGCATCAGCCCGATGTGTATGAAAACGATGTTCGGCCTCATCTGGACCAAAACAAGGTCCTTGTTTTCAGCCATGGATTCAATATCCACTTTGAGCAGATCGTGCCTCCGCCAGAGGTGGATGTGGTCATGATTGCGCCCAAGGGCCCGGGGCATCTGGTCCGGCGCGAATATGCCGAGGGCGGCGGGGTACCCAGTCTGGTCGCCGTGTATCAGGATGCCACTGGTCGGGCCATGGATACGGCCCTGGCCTATGCCAAGGGCATCGGGGCCACCAGGGCCGGAGTGATCGAAACCAGCTTCAGGGAAGAAACCGAAACCGATCTTTTCGGGGAGCAGGCGGTACTGTGCGGGGGGGTGACCTCCTTGATCAAGGCCGGATACGACACCCTGGTTCAAGCCGGATATCAGCCGGAGATCGCCTATTTTGAGTGCCTGCATGAAATGAAGCTCATTGTGGATCTCTTCTACGAGGGCGGATTTCAGAAAATGCGTCATTCAATCAGCGATACCGCTGAGTTCGGCGATTACCTCAGCGGGAAGCGGGTGATCAACGATCAGGTCAAGGCGGAAATGAAAGATATTCTGGCCGATATCCAAAACGGGAATTTCGCCAAGGAGTGGATCCTGGAAAACAAGGCTGGATTGCCGGCATTCAAGGCCATGCGTCGGGTTGAGCGGGAACATGGCATTGAACAGGTTGGAGAAAAGCTCAGGGCAATGATGCCGTGGCTGCAGAAGTAACATGCCCCAAGCCTTTGCTCGCTGCGCCTGGAAGGTGAACCATCCGTATGCGCAGTGAGCAAAAGACACAACGCAGCTTGTCAGGTGACCCTCCGGACCGGATGCTCTCTCACGCCCAGGAACTGTATCGAAGCGGCGAGTATGAGCAGGCTCAACGCATCCTCTTTTCCCTGGTAGAAAGCGGGGATAAAAGCTTTCATACCCTCAAGTTTCTCATCGGCTGCTTTGAGAAGAGACAGGAGTGGAATGAGGCCGTCGAGCTGCTCACCTCTCTTCCTTTGCAGGCCTACCCGCCCAAAGAGTCTGCGGCTCTGCATTTTCGTCTGGGCCGTGCATACCTGAAGAAAGGGCAGCACAGCCTGGCCAAGCAGAGCTTTTGGCAGATCAAGCGCCTGGTTCCGAACTTTCCCGGCCTGGAAGATGTTTTGCGGGAACTGGATCAATCCCGGGTCCAGTCCAAGACCAGATACGACTATCTTCTGGAACAAGGGCTGGTGACCAAACAGCAGCTGGACGAGGCCCTGGAGCGCTGTTCCTCCCAGGACCGGGATCCGGATCAGTATCTCATGGAGCAGTATGCCCTGAGCAAGGAAGACGTGGGGCGTTCCCTGTCCCGGTTCTATGGTGTCTCCTTTGTCGCCTTTGATCCGACCGTTGATCTGCCCTTTGACATATTCGAGAACCGGAATCTGGATCCGGACTTTCTGAAGAAGTATCACTGGGTGCCCTTTGCCCGCAATGGACCGTCGATTCAGGTATTGACCGACAATCCGTATGATTTGGGCAAGGTGGACGAAATCAAGTTCATCCTGGGCACCAGCCGGGTCGAGTTTTTGGTGGCTCTGCAGCAGGACATAGCAGCCTTTGTTGATCGCTTTTTTCAGGAAATGTCCGGCGGAACCGAGCTCGCCCAGTTTGAAGAGGAGGTCGATTCCGAGCCTGAGCAGGAGGAGGCCTCGGATCTGGAGAGCATGTCCCAGGATGATGACAGCGAGGTGGTCCGGCTGGTCAATGCGCTGCTCATCGAGGCCTGGAAGCGGGGTGCTTCGGATATTCACGTGGAACCGAACAGTGTGTCCAAGTACTGCGCGGTCCGGTACAGGGTGGATGGCACATGCCACGAGTTCCGCAAGCTGCGCTTCGGTCTCGGCCGGCCGATCATATCCCGGATCAAGATCATGGCCCGGCTGGATATCGCTGAACGCAGGCTGCCCCAGGACGGAAAGATCAAGGTCAAGCTGCCCAAGGTCAATCGAGTGGTCGAGTTTCGGGTGGCCACTATTCCCACGGTGGACAACCAGGAAGATGTTGTCCTTCGTCTGCTGGCCTCGGGCAAGCCCATGCCCTTGGAGTCCCTGGGGCTGAGCGAGTACAATCTGCGGCATATGCAGCGCGTAGTCGCCCAGCCCTACGGCATGATCCTGGTGGTCGGCCCTACCGGATCGGGCAAGACCACCACCCTGCATTCAGCCATCAGCACGATCAATACCCCGGAGAAGAAGATCTGGGCAGTAGAGGATCCGGTGGAGATAACCCAGGAGGGGCTGCGTCAGGTTCAGGTCAACTCCAAGATCGGACTGACCTTTGCCTCCACTCTGCGGTCCTTTCTGCGGGCCGATCCGGACGTTATCATGATCGGGGAGATGCGGGACAGGGAGACAGCCCATATCGGGGTCGAGTCCTCGCTGACCGGACACCTGGTCTTTTCCACCCTGCACACCAACTCAGCCCCGGAGACCATTACCCGTCTTCTGGACATGGATCTTGATCCCTTCAACTTTGCCGATTCCCTGCTCTGTGTCCTGGCCCAGCGCCTGGTCAAGACCCTGTGCCCGAAGTGCAAGAAGGTATATACTCCGAGTGCAGAACAGCTGGCAGAGATCAAAACGGAATTCGGTCCGGAGTGGGAGAGGGCGGTTCCGGAAGATGTGCGCAAAAATCCGGTCCTGGCCGAGGCTGTGGGGTGCCGGCATTGCCTGGGCGGGTACAAGGGCAGGATGGGCATCCATGAGCTCATGATGTCCACCCCGGATATCAAAAACCTGATCAAGTTCCGCAAACACACTCAGGAAATCCTGGCTCAGGCCAAAATCGACGGGATGACCACCCTGAAGCAGGACGGCATGATCAAGGTCCTGCAGGGGCTGACCACCATCGAGCAGGTTCGGAGCGTGGCCGGTGGAGAGACCGGAGGCGTGTAGTTCCGGATGACCGGGGCGGCCGGTCAAAACTTATCCAGGGAGTGGACGATCTGATGACCAGAGTGTCGGTCATGGTGCTGACTGTGGGCCTGGGGGCCGTGCTCATGGGCCTTAAGTTCGGGGCCTATCTGCTGACTGGTTCGGCCGGAATTCTCTCCGATGCCCTGGAGTCGATCATCAACGTGGCCGCCAGCGGCTTTGCCCTGTACAGCGTGTATCTCAGCAGCCGCCCCCCGGATGCCAATCACCCATATGGCCACGGGAAGATAGAGTATTTTTCTGCGGGGTTTGAGGGGGCGCTCATCGTTCTGGCCGCTGTGGCCATTCTGTTTCAGGCCGTTCCCCGCTTTGTCGATCCGCGGCCCCTGGCTCATCTGGGCGGGGGAATGCTTCTGCTCGCCGGGGCCGCGGTGGTCAATCTTCTCTTGGCTTGGCTGCTGATCCGGACCGGGAAGAAAGAGAACTCACTGCCCTTGAGCGCGGATGGAAAGCATCTGCTCGCGGATGTGGTCACCAGTATCGGGGTCCTGGTCGGCCTCATCCTCGTTGGTTGGACCGGACTGACCTGGCTCGATCCTCTTGTGGCCTGCCTGGTGGCGGTAAATATCCTGTACACCGGGTCCAAGCTTTTGCGCTCCTCCCTGGGCCAGCTCATGGATGAGGCGGATCCGGAGCTGCTCCAGAGGATTGTCCAAGTCCTCAATGCCCGGCGCCGTCCGGAATGGATCCACGTTCATCAATTGCGGGCCAGGCGCTATGGCCCGAATATCCATGTGGATCTGCATGTTGTTTTGCCCAGATTCTATGATCTGACCCAGACCCATCAGGCAGTCACGGAGATTGAGGATGTGGTCAAGGCGGAACTGGGCCCGGAGGCCGAAGTCATCGTCCACCCCGACCCGTGTTCCGATCCGTGGTGCCGGGTCTGCAACCGTCCGGAATGCGAGAATCGATCGGCGCCTACTGCGAATCCTGCTCCCCCCGGGTTTTCCCTGCACGAAGCCACAATGGCCCACCCAGACACCCCGGAACTGGTGGATGCTGGCATTTCTCAGGGGCCTTTCCCCGCCGGTCGCTGAAAGCCTGAGCTTGCTTGAAGGTAAGCTGAAGCGCTGGTCACCCTCTTGCTGGGAAAGGCGCCTTGAGCATTGTAAAGGGGATGGGGTGGGGACAGGATGCGATCTACAAATCCTGACCTGATGCAGGCCGAATCCCTCGGTCTTGGAGATAGGTGCCAAGGATGTCGATGAAATCATGGATATCCCGTGGGGTGATTGCCCCGATGTTGGCAATTCGGAACGTGCCGATATCTTCGATTTTGCCGGGATATATGGTGAATCCCCTGCCGTAGAGATAATCGTGCATGTCGTCGAAATTGTAGGCAGGATCCTCAGGCTCAATAACCGAGGTGATCAAATGGCCTTGGCAGTGCTCCGGAAGTAAGCGTCCAAAGCCCAGTTTGTCCAGTCCGGATCGTAGAACCGACCAGCACTCTCTGTATCTGGCGATTCTCCCGGACAGGGTTTCCTCAAAAAACTCATCCAGGGCTTGATCCAGGGCGTAGATCGTCTGAACCGGAGGTGTAAACCGCATTTGACCGTTATGTTCGAAGGATGCGTCCTGTTCGGCAAGATTGAAGTAAAAGTTTCTCTTCGGATAATTCGCGGTCTTATGAATGTTCTTTTTCTTGGTGATGACAAAAGTGATTCCAGCCATCCCCTGGAGGTTCTTGTTTGAGGTGGAGACCAGGTAGTCGAATCCATCGCGCTGGATATCGATATCCATGCCAGCAAAAGAGGAAACGGCGTCGACCATGATTTCAACTCCCCGGGCATGAGCGATTCCGGCCAGCTCCACGGCCGGATTGATCATCCCAGTAGTGGTTTCATGCTGGACGACCCCAATATGGGTGATGTCTGGATAGCGATCAAGAATGCCCGTAATCTCGGCGGTGTCCGGGTACTGCTCAGGTCGGATCCGATATTCAACAATCTGCGAGGAGGCAATGTAGCGTTCTGTTATTTGCCTCATCCGCCGGCCGTAGGCCCCGTTGTTCACGATCAATACCCTGCCTGTCTCCGGGATAACTGAGCTGATCATGGCCTCAAGCCCACCTGTGCCGGAAGCGCCAAAGAGCACTGCCCTGCAGTCGTCCCCGCCGTTCACCACTTGGATGATCTTTTTTTGTACCTGCTGCATGAGTCGGCAGAAGTCTTTTTCTCTGGGGCAGATGTCCGGAACTACCTGGGCTTTCTTTACTGAGTCGGTAGTGGTTGCCGGTCCGGGGTTGAGCAGGATGGTTCGCTTAATGTCCATGATTCAGTGCGTTTCCTCCCAATAGGGGATAGATTTCTGTTTTCGCCCGCCGCAAGTGCGCTTCCGTGTCTATCTCGGCCCAAGGCAGATTGTCCATGCGATGCACGTGTACGGGAATCTTTTGTCCCAGGCGGATCAGTGCGGTCTCGTATTCTATCTGGTAGAGTTCAGAACCAGTTGAGGCAAATTGAGAAATCATGGTCTGGTAGGCCTCGGCGCTAAGCCGGGAAATGCCTACTAGTTCACCGTATATCCGATTCAGCTTCAGCTTTCTCTTGGACATATTCACCAGACAAAGCCGATCATCGGTCTCAATGTACACCTCGTCGCCGGAGTATGTCGCCGTGCTGGCCAGAATGACATTGTCGTGTTCATCAGCCAGCAGTGCTTCTACGGCCCGGGCATCATAGATAAGATCGGACTCAAGGAGCAGGAGGTCCTCCTCGATGTACTTCTGCATTGCGTACAGGGTGAAGAAGCTGCCGCTGGATGCGTAGCAGGGATTGTATACAGTCTCTACGCCCGGATATTCTGCGGCCAGGTTTTCGTAGAATTTTGCCCCGTGGCCTGTGCCGATCACAATCCGGCGGATGCCGGCACGGAAAAGGATCTGTAGAGACCGCTCAATAATCGGTTGTCCCCCGATGGGTACAAATCCCTTTGGTTTTCCGCACGACCACGTTCGCAGCCTGCTTCCCAGCCCCGCGGCCATGATCACGGCAAGCTCAGGCATACACGTTTTTCCCTGCGGACAAATGATGTGAGCACTACCTTCGTCCCTGGGCTGCAAAGGCCATGAACCGCTCCTTGATGCGATAAGGGGGGAGGGATGGTCGTTGCAGGTTTGGAGCCGCACCTTTCTGTACCCGCACATGGAGCAAAGTGAGCCGCGGAGTCCGTACCCACTGCTCCAGACGTCCTACGAGGCTTTCCAGCGTGTGGGCTCCAGTCGCCGCCGGGTAGCCGCAGGCATTTGCCAGCCCCGGGAAATCGACATTGTCGGATACTGTGGGCTGCCCTCCGGTGGAATCATAGGCCCCGTTGTCGATGACGATGTGCAGCAGGTTGTTTGGAGCGTAAAAGGCATTGGTGGTCAGGGATCCCAAGCGCATGATCACGGCTCCGTCTCCGTCGAGGGCAATGACTTTTTTATCCGGACGGGCCAGAGCGAGTCCCAGGGCAATTGAGCTGACGCAGCCCATGGAACCGACCATGTAGAAATTGTTGGCGGCATCCTCAATGTTGAACAGCTCCCGACTGGTTTTGCCGGTGCAGGACAGGACAAGGGTGTCCTGGGAGGAAAAAGTGGATATGGTCCGTAGGACGGCAAAACGGCTTGGGAGGACTCCGGGCTCCTCATTTTCCAGCCTCTTTTCAGAAATGCCGGTCCGTTGCCGCACCGGCAGCAGGTCAACACTGGAAAATGTGTCTTTGCGGATAATAAAGAAGAAGATCCCGTTGTTTTGCACCACCTGGTCCGCGGCTTTGAGCTGGGCCAGGGCTTCTTCCGTGCTCCGGCTCAAATAGGCGTAATGAGCATCGGCAACTTCCAGCATGGCTTGGGTCTTGCGGCCGGTCAGCTCGTGCTGGGGGGCATCGGAGATTCCTTCTTCTCCCCGCAGGCTGACGAATCCAAGCAAGGGGATCTGGAAGGGATAGTTTAGCGAGGTCAAAGGGGAAAGGGCATTGGTCAGACCTGAGTTCTGCATCAAAGTGGCTGATTTTTTCCCTCCTAGGACGGATCCGGCGGCCACAGCCACGGCATCACCCTCGTTGGCCGCTTGTATGTATGTGCAGTGGCTTACGGTATAGTTGATCAGATGCTTCAAGAACGAGCAGGGTACTCCGCTGAAGGTATCATACCCCAAGCTGGTCAGTGCTCTTCCAAACTGATAGGTATCAATCACAGAAATTCTCCAACATCTGCGATATCGAGGAGGTTGTCCACGTCCAGCCAGCCGCCCTTGGTGTAGACGACCTGGATGGTACAGGCCGGTATGAGTTCCCGGAGCATATCTGTGAGGGCCAGTTGATTGAAGTTTTCCCATGTGCTCATTTTTTCCAGGGTGTCACGAATCATCCGTGTCCCCTTTGGACTGGAGGCAATGATCCCCGCCCATTCGCCATGGGCTGTCTCGTCATAGACTTTTACTGATATATCTTGAAGATAAATATCTTTGTTCAGGAAGTCGTTGGTGTATGGCCTGCTGCACATCACATGGTCATGCTCTTTTGAACTTGTGTCCTTGTCCGCATCGACCAAAATGCGAATATCCGCCTCTTTGTCCAGCATATCGGTAATCAGATGGGATCGGTATAGGCAGTCCCCATACATGATCAGGCTCTCACCTTCAAGGACGTGCCTGGCCAGATACAGGGAGTAGAGCTCGTTTGTTTCGGCATACGCGGCATTATCGATGGTATTGTAGCCGTCGCCGGATATGGCGCCCTTCATGTATCCGCGGACAACGTAAATGTCATTGATCTTGTGCTTATTAAGCTTGGCAACAGTGTCGTCCAGGATTGCTCTGTTGTTGACCTTAAGCATAGCCTTGGGACGATCGGCGGTCATTTCTCCAAACTGGCTTCCCCGGCTGGCAGCTAGGATGACTGTCTTCGCTCTGCTGTTCTGCAGGGTGTCGTATCTGTTTTCGGCCGCTTCCAGTTCCGGGGCTCCTTGAAGGCGGAATATTTCAGATACTGGTACGATATGGTCTTCGATGGAGGCTACTGATTCTTCGGCATGGATTCTTTGAGCAGCTTTCTGCATAGCTTGTACTGAAGCCCGGACAATATGGTTGGCCCAAATGGCCAGGCTGATCCCCATGTCCTGGAAATGTCCAGTGGGAGTCGAATAGTACTTGGTCGGAACGATGACCACCGGGTGCCGGTCGGCCCATTCGCGCATAAAGGCTTCAATATCCGCGGCGGTCCTTTTCTTGCTGTGGATCAAGACAGCATCTGCCCCGGCCCGGCGATAGGCCTCGGCCCGCTCGATGGCCTGCTTGAGACCAAGTCCGGCTATAAAGGCCTCAACCCGGGCCACGATACAGAAGTCCGGATCGGATTGGGTGTCTTTTCCGGCCTTGATTTTGCCGCAAAAGGTATCGATGTCTTCGAGGGGCTGCTGTTTGCCTTCGATCAGGGAATTGGCCTTGGGAAAGCGCTTGTCTTCAATACACACGCCTGCAATTTCGCGCTGCTCCAGCTTTTTAACCAGGCGGCGAAAGTTGTTGAAGTTGCCGTAGCCGGTATCCCCGTCAAGCAATATTGGGATTTGGGTGGCATCACTCATGAATTCTGCTGTCTCCAGGATCTGGGTCCAGCTGGCCTCATTGCTGTCACGCACTCCAAGGGCGGCTGAAATCGAGAGCCCGCTGCCCCAGATGCCTGAAAATCCAGCCTCTTCCACGATCCTGGCGCTCAATCCGTTGTGCGCCTCGCAGATGAACTCCAGCGATTTGCTGGTAAGCAATTCACGCAGCAGAGTAGTTTTGGCTTTGTTCATATGAGCTCATATTCCTCTTTCAGCAATAGCGCTGTCATCAAGCCCGGTTCGAAATGAGGGATCCGGCTCTCGCCAGTTCCCATAGCGGATCTGCAGATATTCCTCAACATGGGCAGGAATGCATACTGTCCGCCCTTCCCATTGGATGGTATCCAGCCGGTCGAAGAACTTGGCCGGGACCTTTTTCAGCATGCCGCAATCCAGCCATACATACTCATCGCCAACCCTGTATTTGGCGATGAGGTCTCCCCAGGGCCGAGGTGTCTTTGGTCTGTGTGGGAGAAGCGGAAGGTACCGGTATACGTATCTCTCTATCTGTCGTAACGGTGAGCCGAATTTGAATTTCCGGCATGAAGTCGGCAACCAGGGGGTATGTCCGGTCTTGGGAATCAGTATGTACTGGGGCAGAAAGCGGTACCTGCTGCGTAGAACCAGGGGAACGCTCTCACCGGCGATGCCCAGGTCCACGTCATTGTCCCAGGGAATAAGGTCCCCTTCCCGCATAATGCCCAGCAATGTCCCATCATCCAGCCAATAGCGGACCCCAACCTGGTTGAAAATGTCAATGGTCCGCAACAGAAATTTCTTCATATTGTCCAGGGCGTTACCGGTCAGAACCGGCTTGGGCTGACTTTTCGCTTGCCGGGGCTTGAAGGGAACTTGAGCCAGCCTTTGTTCAGAAGCAATGGAGCAATCGTCGATGGTGGAGAACCAGTATCTTTTGGGTGTTTTCCACTCCCCGTACCTGGCGCGTAGATAGGCTTCCGGTTTTTTGGGAACCGGATAGGCTCTGCCATCTATAACTACTCTGCTCCTTTCTACCAGGAGATGGGCAGGTACTGCCTTGCATGTTTTGTGGTCCACCCATCTATATTCCGAATCTGTTTTATGCTTTATGGTGATATTAACGCACAAAGGATTTTTGTGGCTGCTCTGCCAGGTATACATGATCTTTGCCCGGCTGATGGGTTGGCCAGTCCACTCCCGGCCGGTCTGATCGGCAACCAGCTTCATTCGAAACAAACGAGGCAAGTCCTTTTGTGCTGCTCTCAGGGTAGGAAGGTCCTTGGCCTCGATCCCCAGATCTATATTGGTATGCCAGCCAGATATTCCGTTTTCCCGCCACAGACTGAGCAGGGTACCGGACTCGAGCCAGTAGGCAATGTTCAAGCTCTCCAGGATGTCTGCTGTACGAATCAGCATCTTTTTGCTGCCGGAGTGCATTGTGTATGTGGTGTCTGTATGCATAAATATTTCAATGTTGTGGTGGATAAAAGAAATGCTCAAGAAACTCCATCCACCCTAGATGATTCTAAATGAAAATCTACTCTGTGTCGAATGGCCAACAAAAAAGGGGGTACAGTCTGCTTTCAGATGCATCCCGTAACCCCCCTGACATACTGGTGCCCCCGGGGCGATTCGAACACCCGGCACCGAGATTAGGAATCTCGTGCTCTATCCTCCTGAGCTACGGGGGCGGGAGAGGACCGTTCGGTCCGGCGGACATAAAGGGCAAAGCTGTTTTCGGTCCCGCCCTGTTCTATGAACAAGGCAGAACTTCAATGCCGTATCCGAGCGCTGTTGTCAATGTCTCCGAGGAAAGGACGCCCGGTTCCGGGACTAAAGCAGTTCGGAACTGGCCGGAAGGCATCAAAGAAAGGGCACGCCCATCATTGACAGTAGACGACCGGTCTATTAGGACCAGGATACCGGCTCAACAAACCCATCAAGCCAACTCACGAGGAGGCGTCATGCACGATCCCCTGTTTCAGCCCATAACCATCAACTCTCTGGAGATTGCGAACCGGATCTATATGCCTGCCATGCACCTGAACATGGCCGATCAGGGACAGGTGACCGAGCAAATCCAGGGCTTCTACGCCCACAGGGCCCAGGGCGGGGCCGGAATCATCTGTGCCGGGTATGCGACCATTGATGAGCAGTCCGGGTCCAGCCTGAATATCGGGGCCCACAACGACGATTTTATCCCCGGACTGTCCGCATTGGCCCGGACCATTGAGGAAAACGGGGCCAAGAGCTGTCTTCAGCTCAATCATGCCGGGCGGTACAATTTTTCTTTTTTTATGGACGGCAAGCAGGCTGTTGCTCCTTCTGCCCTGGCCTCCAAGCTGACCGGCGAGCGGCCCAGGGCTCTGGAAATCCACGAAATACAAGGGATCGTCCGCAACTTCGGCCGGGCCGCGGCCAGGGTGCGGGAAGCGGGGTTTGACGCCGTCGAGATCCTGGCCGGTACAGGCTATCTGATCAGCGAGTTTATTTCGCCAGTCACCAACCTGCGGGAGGACGAGTACGGGGGGAGCTTTGCCAATCGGATGCGCTTTCCCCTGGAAGTCCTGGGTGCAGTCCGGAAGCAGGCCGGGGCGGATTTTCCCCTGGTGGTCCGGATGAACGGCAATGATCTGATGCAGGGAGGGATGAGCAGCAGTGATCTGCTGGAGGTTGCTCAAAGGTTGGCTTCTGACGGGTTGGTGGACGCCCTTCATGTCAATGTGGGCTGGCACGAGGGCCGGGTTCCGCAGATCACGGCCAGTGTTCCCAGGGCTACGTTCGCTTATTTGGCCCGCCGGATCAAGGAACGAACCGAGGTGCCGGTGATAGCCAGTCACCGGATCAATGATCCGGATGGAGCCCGGGAGCTGGTCGGCAGCGGTATGTGTGACATGACGGCCATGGGCCGGGCCCTGATCACTGATCCTGATCTGCCGAACAAGGCCAGAGAGGGCAGGGAGCAGGATATTGTGCACTGCATCGGATGCGCCCAGGGCTGTTTCGACAATATATTCCGTCTTAAACCTGTGGAGTGCCTCTGCAATCCCCGGGCCGGTCACGAACTGGAGACTGATATATCTCCCAGTGCAGAGCTCAGAACCATCCTGGTCGTGGGCGGAGGTCCGGGCGGAATGAGTGCAGCCCTGGCTGCCAGGGCCAGAGGACACCGGGTGGTCATATGGGAAAAGTCAAACCGGCTCGGCGGTCAGCTGTGGCTGGCTGCCGCTCCGCCAGGACGGGAAGAGTTTGCTGTTTTGGCCCGGGACTTGTCCCACCAAGTGCATGCTGCCGGAGTCGAGGTCATCCTGGGCAAGGAAGCTTTTGCCGCCGATATTGCCAAGTTCGGCCCGGACGAGGTGATTGTGGCCACCGGGGCTGAGCCCGTCATCCCGGATCTTCCAGGTGCGGACCTGTCCCATGTGGTTCAGGCCTGGGATGTTTTGGGCAAGAAGGAATGGCCCGGGCGGCGGGTGGTTGTGCTCGGCGGTGGCGCCGTGGGCGTGGAATCGGCACTGGCCTTGGCCCGGCGGGGAACGCTGGGCGGTGCTGAGCTCAAGTTTCTACTCGAGCACCGGGTGGAGGACTGTGACTATCTGCGCAAGGAGTGCCTGCACGGTACCCACGATATTGTTCTGGTGGAGATGCTGGAGCGCATTGGGCAGGATATCGGGAAGAGCACCCGCTGGACCATGCTCCAGGAGCTTCACCAGCTGCAAGTCAAGGTCAAGACCAAGACCAGGGCGGTTGGGATTGAAGAGCAGGCTGTCCGGGTCGAAAAGGATGGAGAGCAAATCAGAATACCCGCAGACAGCGTCATCCTGGCCCTGGGGTCACGGCCGTACAATCCTTTGCAAAGCGAGCTGGAGGCCGCGGGGCTTTCCTGCCGGATGGTCGGGGATGCCCAGAACGTGGGGCAGGCCATCCACGCCATTCATACCGGTTTCGCCGTGGGACGGGCAATATGATCGATACATGGCAAAGCCGGTGACCGGTTCCGAGCTGGAGTGGTCTGCCGCAATCTGCCCATCGGAACAGGCTCACCCCTGGCGCTTAAACATCCGTTCCAGATCCTGTTCCCCCAGGGCGACCACCGCTGGTCGCCCATGGGGGCAATATTCCTTTTGGGGTGTGCAGGTCCACAGCCGGATAAGCTCCAGCGCCTCCTGCGCGGACAAGGTTTCACCGGCCTTAATCGCCTGCCTGCAGGCCATCATCTGCCACAGCTCTTCTTGAGAATTGACCTGCTGGCCCAGGATCTGATCCAGAAGCTCCTTGGCCCGGGCGGGGTCCAGATGGACTGGGACGGCCCGGACAAGCACCGTCCCGGCCCGAGAGTGGTCCAGCTCGAATCCTATCCGGCGCAGGGCGGGAATAACCCGTTCCAGGTGCTCTTCCTCACTGGGATGCAGAGCGCGCTGCACGGGGACGGCCAGGGGTCTTTTGGCTCCCTGTTCGCCCTGGGTTGAAAACCGGTGATACAGGATGCGCTCGTGGGCTGCGTGCTGATCAATGACCACAAGTTCGCCTCGGACGGTGCTGAGCAGGAGATAGTTGTTGTGGATCTGCCCCAGATAGGTCAGTCCCTGCACTTCAGGCCGGGCCGGGGCGTGCGGCACGGAGGGCTGAGGGAATGTCTCGCCGTGGGCGTCTGCAGTTTCGGAGGGGACACCGTTATCCGTATGCCGGTCTTGGTGATCCACATCTGACGGAGCTTCGTGAGCCCCTGGAGCTGCGAAATCCTCAAAGGTCTGGAATTTGTACCTGGATTCCTTGGGAGGGACAGAGCTTTCAGTTGAGGCCGGGTTGGGTTCGACTTGAAAGCTTGACCTGGCCAGGGCCGAGGCAACTCCCTTGTGCAGGAGGCTGAAGACCCGCTTTTCATCTCGAAACCTGACCTCCTGCTTGGCCGGGTGGACGTTGACATCCACTTCCCGGCTGGGGATGTCCAGAAACAGCACTGCCTGGGGGTACTCCTTGTGCAGAAGCCGACCCTTGAATGCCTGGCGCAGGGCGCTGATCAAGGTTTTGTCCTGGACCGGCCGCCTGTTGACAAAGAAGACGATCCTGTCACCTCGGCCCTGGGCGGTTTCCGGGTGCCCGATGAATCCGGAGATGGCGTAGTCTCCCTCCTGGGTTTCGACTTCGATGAGCCGCTCGGCTATGGACGGGGGCCAGATGCGGTGCAGGCGGGCAAGAAGGTCCTGGCCTGACGGAAAGTCATACACTGTCCGGTCGTTGGAGATAAAGGTGAAGGCGATGTCCGGGTTGGCCAGGGCAAATCGGCACATTGTCTCCTGGCAGCGTTTGGCCTCAGTCTGCTGGGTTTTCAGGAACTTGAGCCGGGCCGGAGTGTTGGCGAAGAGGTCCCGGACCTGGATGCTGGTTCCTTCCCGAAAGGGGATGGGCTTGACCTGACCCAAAAGGCCAAACTCGACGTCCAGCTCAGCTCCTTCCTTCTGCCCCTCCCGAATGGACCGGATCTGCATCCTGGAGACCGAACCGATGGATGGCAGGGCCTCTCCTCGAAACCCGAAGCTGGCGATATTCAACAGATCCTTAAACGCGGTGATCTTGCTCGTGGCGTGACGGGTCATGGCTTGAGGAAGCTGGTCCGGGGCCATGCCCTGTCCATTATCCTCGACCCGGATCAGGGTCTGGCCTCCGCCTTCAATGAGGGCGGAGATGCGGGTCGCCCCGGCATCCAGGCCGTTTTCCACCAGCTCCTTGAGTACGCTGGACGGACGTTCCACCACCTCCCCGGCGGCTATCTGATTCTGCAGCTCTGGAGGCAGGACCTGGATGTCGAAAACCATGGCTTCCTTGATGCGCCTGCAAAAAAATATGTTTTTGCAGGCAGTGTTAAGTTTTAAGTTGAAAGTTTTAAGTGAAATCAAATAGTTGTAAATTTTAATTTATGTGTTTAACCCCAGTCTTCGACTTTTTGCAGTTGAGTCTTTCTTGCAGGGCTTCGGGTTTCTGTTGCTACTGCTCAAGGCTGATGTCTTGTCCAAACTGCCCGATTGGCAGCAGATTGAGCATGAACATAACTTTCTTGTCGTACTCCGTGCGCTCAAACTCTACATTTATGCCCCAGCATTGATGCCTGTAGGTGACATTGAGACGCTGATGGATAATCTCTGATTCTTCGAGATCCTGCTTGATGTCCACCCCCACCTGCCAGGAAGGGGAGATCCTGTGCGTTCCTCCCACCCGCAGGACGTTGATGGCGTCCTGCCCGCTGTCGATGGTGTAATCATCATCATCCTCCTCATCCAGACCGTTATGCCAGATGTCGTTGTCTATATCCTTTTGGTAGTCCAGCCCGAAGAAAAGGGAAGAGTTCTTTCCCGGGCGGACCTCCAGGGTGTGTTCATGCTCGGTAAAACTGGACTCGTAGGGTGAAAACCAGGACTTTGAGTATAATGAGAGCCAGGAGGCCGGATGGAGCTGCAGCTCGGCCCGGATGTCGGAAAAAGGACGGCGGAGGGTAATGGCCTCGTCTTTTTCGCGCAGGGTCGGTTCCCGGAACTCATAGCTCTGTTCCAGCTCAAAGGTGCAGAAATCGCGGTAGCTGTTCTGGATCTGGGACGTGGCGTTGCCGCTGGATGCAGGCTTCAGGGTGGCCTTTCGTCTGGTCAAAATGGACTTAATGGAGTAGGTCAGTCGGTTTGTGGGATCTATGCGGTCCAGGTAGTCGAAGTCCGGAAGGTCCTCCTGAATATTGTTCGGGATGAAGTTCCATTCCAGCTCGGGCTGAATGGTGTGCTTGATGCCGGTCCACTGGGAGTCGCCGGAGGTTTCCAGGCCGTGTCCTGGGCCCTGCCTGGGAGTGAAGTCAAAGACCCGCTGAAGGGAAGTGAAGGCGGTCACCCGGGCATCGAAAAGCCCCCGGGTGAGGGTGGTGCCGTCCACATCAGGATCGTTTTCCACCCGGTCCAGGGTATACAGGGTCTGCCGCCATCCGATCCTGGGGATGATGGTCCCGTAGGCATTGCGCATGGGCAGGCTGATCTGGGGGTGCAGATCGGTCCGTACACCGGTTGTGCCGTACTCCCGCCAGAAGTAGGTCATTTGGTTTTGAGCCTCCCACTCCAAGGGGGTGGACAACAGGCGGGACTGGTAAAAATCGAGATTGACCTCCGGCAGACGCTGCAGGGTGGGATTGAGAGACGATGACAGGTTGTCGTTCATGTATTTCAGGTCCTGGGTGTACTCGACCTGGGTGGTCAGCCCCATCTGGGCCCAGTTCCGGCTGAGCTGAAAGATGCTGGTCCGTTCCAGTACGTCCTCATCCTGGATGTCCCGTCCGAACTCGGAAAGAAAGATCTCCCGGCTGGTCTCAAATCCGCTCATCCCGGAGTCGAACTCCCGCAGATAGTCCTGATCCGAGACCAGGTCCACATCCAGCTTGGTCTTCCAGTCAGGAGTGAACAGCCGACCGTTGTATTTGCCCCGGATCCAAAACCGGTCGGTGTTCGGTCGGTTCCACCTGTCGTTTTGAAACTGATCCAGCTTCTCATCGTCGTCATCCAGGGAGTCACTGAGCCAGTCGGCCCGGAAATAGCCCTTGGACATCAGATTGGGGGTGGTTCTGTACTCCAGGCCGAGCATGAGGCCTCTATTGCTCATCATGTTGGCGTACACGGTTGCATCCCGATCCGGGCCCAAAACCTGGTAGTAGGGGA
The DNA here is from genome assembly GCF_000620765.1 of Desulfovermiculus halophilus DSM 18834. NCBI lineage: Bacteria > Pseudomonadati > Thermodesulfobacteriota > Desulfovibrionia > Desulfovibrionales > Desulfohalobiaceae > Desulfovermiculus > Desulfovermiculus halophilus. Next base: position 54,860 of record NZ_JIAK01000009.1, on the reverse strand, counting down.
GGTTGATCCCGTATCCGTCCCGGTCTCCGGTGGTGATCTCGGGCATTAAGAATCCGGACTGGCGCTCCTTTTTGGCCGGCAGGATCAAATACGGCGCATACAGGACCGGGAATCCTTTGACCTGAAACCTGGGGTGGGCCATCCGGGCGTAGCCGTCCAAAGTCACCGATCCTTTGGAAGTCTGTACAGACCAGGCCGGCTTGGATCCATCGCAGGTGGTGACCTGGGCCTGGTCGAAACTGTAGGTTTCCGGGCCGGTCTTGCGCATCCGGTCCCCGCGCACGTAGAGGTTGGATTCCTCCATGAAGATCTGCCCATTGGTCAGCCAGCCCACCTCATTCTTCAAGTCAAATTCCGCAGTCTCAGCCTGCAGGGTATCCGGCCCGAATCTGATGCGGATATTTCCATTCAGGTAGACCCAGTCCGTATCCCAGAAGTATCGGGCAAAATCAGCCTGCAGGGAATCATTGCCCCGGGTAAGCAGGACGTTGTCTTCCGCCTCGACCACTTTTCTCTTTTGAAAGGTTTCCATGGTCTCGGCCCGCAGGATCCACGGCTCTGATCCTGATCCGGAGTCAATGCGCAGGGAGCGCGACTGGGCCCCAGCCTCCATGGCCGGGAGGCAACATGCCAGGATAATGGAAAAAAGGACAAGGGAGCGGAGGCGACAGGGAAAGGGAGCACAAGGATGCAGCATGGATAATCAGCCGGATTTTGCGGAGTTTCGCATCATGAGCCGGGCAAGGATTCAGCCGGATTGTACCGAAGACGTTGGGCTAGGCTATCTCCCCTGCAAATAGACGGAAATGACCTGTTTGTAAAGAACGTCGTTCTGGTCTGGCAAGCTCGCCAGGAATCTCGTGAACCATTCCGGGGGCGGCGGATACGCGGGCATGTGGTGCTTTTCCGTAGTGGATGCCTGATACAAATTTGTTTCGTATCGATTGTGTTGCGTCGGCTCAGCCTGGCGCACCTGAGCGCGCACAAAATACACGGCAAACTCTTATGCATGCTATTCCACTTTCTGTGTCGAAGAGCCTGAACTTTAAGGAGGGGGGTGATCTATTGCATTCAAATGCCTGGGCCTAGAGGCCGCCAGAATGTCGGTCCACGCAGAGTATTGCGGAACAATTATGTATCAAAAAATACATGCATTATATACGTGTACATTCCATGTCTTTGAATTATCAGACTTTTTATAGTGGCAAGCTGATTGCAAAATATATTCTGCCAGTCTTCAGAGGCCTCTGCGCAATCAGTGAACTATGAGATGCTATGGAGGAAGCAATGAAAAAGATTGAAGCAGTCATCAAGCCGTTCAGGCTGAATGCGGTCAAGGATGGATTGACTGCCCTGGGGGTGCAGGGGATGACAATCAGCGAAGTCCGGGGGTTCGGAAGGCAGAAGGGACACCAGGAGATCTATCGGGGGGCGGAGTACGAAGTCGACTTGATCCCCAAGGTGAAGATTGAGGTGGTGGTTGAGGATGAGCAGCTTGGCCAGGTGATGGGGGCTATCCAGCGCAATGCGCAGACCGGAAAGATCGGAGACGGCAAGATATTTGTCTCGCCCATTGACGACGCTATGCGCATCCGGACTGGAGAATCCGGATCAAATGCACTTTAAAGCTCCCGCTGAGGATCAGCCTGTCCGTTCGGTTCCCTTTTGAGCGGGGCTGGACAATGTGGGGCCTTCGGTTTTCTGCACACATACTGCGGCAAAGGGTTGTAAAGAGATATCTCCTTCGCTGGGCGAAGAGCCTCTTTCCGGCCCCAGCAGTCGTTTGCAAAATCATAAAGACAGGAGGATGCAAAGGTGGAATCCGTCCTTGAAATACGTTATGCGCTGGATACGTTCTATTTTTTGGTTTCCGGGATGCTGGTCATGTGGATGGCCGCTGGGTTTTCCATGCTTGAGGCCGGCATGGTCAGATCCATGAATACAGTTGAAATCCTGACCAAGAACATCGCCCTGTATTCCATAGCCTGCATCATGTACATGCTCATCGGCTACAATATCATGTACGGAGATGGAGGATCTGTTCTCCCCGGACTGGGATTCCTGGTTCAAGGCGACAACAGTGTGCAGAGTGTCCTGGCTGGAGGAGAGCAGGCACCGTATTACTCCTCCATGGCTGATTTCTTTTTTCAGGTCGTGTTTGTGGCCACGGCTATGTCCGTGGTTTCCGGGGCTGTGGCCGAGCGGATGAAGCTGTGGGCTTTTCTCCTTTTCTCCGTGGTCATGACCGGTGTGCTCTATCCGGTGCATGGGTATTGGACCTGGGGAGGCGGTTTTCTGGATCAGCTCGGGTTTTCCGATTATGCGGGATCCGGGATCGTGCACATGGCCGGAGCGGCGGCGGCCCTGGCCGGGGTGCTCATTCTGGGGCCCAGGCGGGGCAAGTACGGGCCTGGAGGAAAAATCTCGCCCATCCCCGGTTCAAACCTTCCATTGTCCGCCCTGGGGACTTTTATCTTATGGATGGGCTGGTTTGGCTTCAACGGAGGCTCAGAGCTCAAGGTCTCGGATGTGGAATCGGCCAATGCCGTGGCCATGGTGTTCGCCAACACCAATATGGCCGCAGCCTCAGGCATGATCGTGGCTTTAACGGTTTCCCAGCTGAGCTTTGGCAAGGCCGATCTGACCATGGGCCTCAACGGCGCCCTTGCCGGTCTGGTGGCCATAACTGCGGAGCCCAGCGCACCATCGATGATTCTAGCCAGCGGCATAGGAGCAGTGGGGGGGATCATTGTCGTCCTTTCCATAGTGGCTTTGGACAAGATGGGCATAGACGATCCGGTAGGAGCCATCTCAGTTCACGGGGTGTGCGGCGTATGGGGGCTGTTGGCCGTGTTGTTCTCCAGTCCGGAGGCCTCCCTTGCAGGACAGGTTGTGGGCATTGCGGTTATTTTTGCCTGGATGTTCGGCACAAGCCTTGCTTTGTGGCTGGGCTTAAAGGCGGTTATAGGCATCAGGATCAGCGAGGAGGTGGAGTACAGCGGTATGGACTCCTCTGAGTGCGGCATGGAGGCGTACCCTGAGTTCATGGGGGCCAAAGGAGGTGAGTAAGCCCCGAGACGCTGCGTTCTGGCACATCAGACTGGATGAGCATTTAATGTGCGGGCCTGCCGCTCACGGCACACAGAAGAGACGGCAAACTCTTATGTAGGCAATTCCACTTTCTGTGTCGAAGAGCCGCATTTTGCCCCCGATCCAGAGCTCAGGGGGGGGATGCACAATGAATGCCGGGGTCCTGGGCCTGCCTAGGCCTGTATTGTGCCCAAAAGGACGATTTGATATGCATTGAACTCTGCATCAGGCAGGATTCACGATCAGTACCTGAGCTCAACGGTTTCAAGGTATGGCTTTGCGAGCACCTCCCCTGGTGCGCAAAGGATTCTCAGCTCGGGCTCTTTGCACGATGCCGGAACGCCAGCGTTCCGGCATCGTGCTGTGCATATATCAATCTTGGCGCACAAGGAGAGGCCATGAACGAGGCGCAGGAAGATATCTGGATCTCGGTCCTCGGGTCGGGATGGCACGTCATCTACGAGCCGGGCCGGGACGAAAACGGTGATCCCATATGGAAGTATCCGCTGTTTATGGAGATCGAAGAGCAGGACGACGGACAGCCCGGGATAATATTTCGTCCCTTGTGTGTGTTCGGCAACAACTCACAGCTTTCCCCCATTGACCCTCAGCACATTATGTATTCCTACCGCCCGGCTGAAGATGTGATCAGCATGCGGGACAAGTTTGTGCAGCGGTACAAGGCCGAGCTGGAATCCATGAAAAAGAGCACCCACGACGTGAATGCAGGCAACGGCGGGCGGCTGCAGTAATTGAAAATGGGCAGGGCTATGCCCTCGGCTTTTGCGGCCGCGGCATAGCCCTGCCCACGTACCTGGGACGTCGGGTGGCCGAGGGCATACAGACGAGGCAAGGTGTGCACTCCTTTCTGCCCTTCCCAGATCCATCCTTTCCCGCCTTTCCCCTGTATCGCAAGCGGGCGTGGTTTGTACCTCTGGCCGTGGACTGGTCCGGTCTTCTGGACCAGCTCCATTGAGGTCCGGAAATCCCTGGTTTGGCACGTGTTTCGGGGCGTTGACCAAGGGTGGATCTATGCCTCATACTGGATGCCGTGTTGCATGCATTCCTTTGTGACCCTCTGTTTATGAGAGGGCTGATTTTTTACTGGGGACGCAGGTATGGATGAAAACCAGAAATTTCGCAATGTCGCCAAGATGCTCAAGCCGGACTCCCTGGGCCTTGAGCCCTTGGTTCCCCTGGACCCGGACGAGATCGATGATTTTGATGATCTGCTGTGGTCCATGTCCAAGACTGCTTTCGGCGGCCGGCGCCTGGGGGAGGCCCTGGATGTTCTGCAGACCATGGTCGAGGACCCGGACTGTCATGTGGTGGGCACCTTTTCCGGGGCCATGACCGTGGCCAAAATGGGCCCTCTGCTGTGCAGGATGATCGAAAAAGGATGGCTGAACACGGTCATTTCCACCGGAGCGCTGATGGCCCATGGGTTCATTGAGTCCATCGGCCTGAAGCACTACAAATACAAGCCCGGAGAGATGAGCGATCCAGAGCTTTGTCAGGCCGGGTTGAACCGGGTCTACGACACCCTGGAATCGGAATTCAATTTTATTGAGGCCGAAAAAATCATCTATGCGGTCCTGGATCAGCTGGACAAGAGCCAAGTCTTTTCCTCCCGTTCGGTCTGTGCAGCTATAGGCAAGTACCTGCACCAGAATGTCCAGGGCATGGGGATTTTGAAGAGCGCCTATGAACGAGATGTCCCGGTCTATATCCCCGCGTTTACAGATTCCGAACTGGCTTTGGACATCGCTTCCTACATGATCAAGCTCACGCCGGAGATCGCGGATCACGACATCCAGGCCGAGGGGCTTCCGTTTCAGTTTAACCCGTTTGCCGATCTCTTTGACTACACCCGGCGGATGGTCAACTCCAAGCGCCTGGGCATATTCACCATCGGAGGAGGTGTCCCCAGGAACTGGGCCCAGCAGATGGGGCCTTTTGTGGAGATGGCCAAGCAGACCCATCCGGATTTGTCCTGGCCTTACTCCCGGTTTCAGTACGGAGTGCGCATCTGCCCGGAGCCTGACCATTGGGGGGGGCTCTCCGGATGCACCTACCAGGAGGGCGTGTCCTGGGGGAAGTTCGCCCCGCCTTCCCAGGGCGGCAGGTTTGCTGAAGTCATATCCGATGCGACCATAGCCTGGCCACTTCTGGTCAAGGGCCTGCAAAAGCGGCTGGAAAAAGGGGAGCACGGACAGGCATCGAAGTGAGGGAAAAGGGGTAAGGTATCACCGCGGATTCCGGTGAAAAGAGGAGCACGCGGTTGTTGATCAGAAATGGCGGAGAGGGTGGGATTCGAACCCACGTGGCGGGGCGAACCGCCAACCCGATTTCGAGTCGGGCGCGTTATGACCGGACTTCGCTACCTCTCCGCATGAGCTGGGTGATGATCTTGTATGTGTGCTGCCGTGGGGCGTCGGGGAGTCCGATTTTATTGCCCGGTTTTTGAACTCCGGCGGCGAGCGAAAAAACTCTGCAGGAGCTGCGAGCATTCCCGGTCACAGACTCCCTCCTGAATCCAAAAAGAATGGTTCAGCCATCCATAGTCCTGGGGAAAGTGCATCCGGGAAACCAGGGCTCCGGCCTTGGGGTCTCTAGCTCCGAAGACGATGCCGGAAATTCTGGCTTGAACCAGTGCTCCAGCGCACATACAGCAAGGTTCCAGGGTACAAACTATGACCGAACCAGTCAACCGGTAGTTGCCCTGTCTGCGACACGCCCTGCGCAGGGCGACAATCTCGGCATGGGCTGTCGGGTCCTGACTGCTGATCGGGGTATTGTGCCCGGAACCGAGCACCCGCAGGTTTGCATCCAAAACCAGGGCCCCCACCGGAACCTCGTCCAGCATCTCGGCGTTCCGAGCCTCCTTCAAAGCCGCCTGCATCCAGAAGGTCCAGTCAACCTCGCTTTTCATGGCCTGACAATCTGCGCTCGAAGCGCCGGTCATCCTGCTGGATTGCGGCGCAAAGAATCAATGCCCCGGGCAAAGATGGCTGTGCCGGAAGGGGCTTGTTCTCCCCTGGTCCACGACGGATGGTTGGTCCGGTGGTTAAATGCTTCGGGATGGGGCATCAGGCCGAAGATCCGGCCGGTGGGATCGGTCAGGCCGGCGATCGCCAGATCTGAGCCGTTGGGATTGGCCGGATAGTCCTGGGTTATTCGGCCGAAGCGGTCGGTGTACTGCAAGGCGATATGTCCGTTCTGTTCCAGGGAGTGCAGGGCGTTTTGGTCTTTGGCAATCAGTTTGCCTTCTCCGTGCCGGACCGGAAAATACAGGTTGTCCAAGTCTCGGGTAAAAATACACGGCGAGTCCGGATTGGGCCGCAGGTGGACCCAGCGGTCCTCAAAACGGGCGGAGTCGTTGTGGCCCAGGCTGACCTCGCGGGTAAGGTATCCGGAGTTTGTGGCCGGCAAAAGACCCAGCTTGACCAGGAGCTGGAAGCCGTTGCAGATCCCCAGGATTGCCCCCCCTCTGGCATGAAGGTCCATGATGTCCTGGACCAGAGAACGGCCGGATCGGGTCATAGTGTGCCGAAATCTTGATGCTGCGGCCTGGGCGGCACCCAGGTGATCGCCGTCCAGAAATCCCCCGGGGAAGACCAAAAGCTGGAAATCATCCAGACAGCAGGCCTCTTGCACCAAATCCGCGAAATGGGCAACAATCACCTCGTCCGCTCCGGCAATGCGGCAGACATGGGCGGTTTCCCGCTCGCAGTTCGTCCCGTATCCGGTCAATACCAGCACTCGTACCTGGCTCATACACAGCCTCGCTCGCAGATGGTTGGCGGGTGAAGGGATGGTTGACAACGAGCTGAGCCCATGTCTAGGTCTCGACCCGTTGTGCGCGGACTCACGATACGTATAGCCGTCCGGAGAGTCAACGTGCGCAGAGGGTGCAGCAGGCTGGGCAGACCGCCTGAACTTTGGGCAAGGAGGTCTGAGTGCATAGAGTTGAACACCCAGCGTGGACTTTTGGAGCCCGGAAAGGTATACCACACCGGGTGCCAGGAAGGTTTTCTTTAGAGTGCGCTGTATGCCGTCTACAGATTTTGGAAGGGGGAGTATGAAGACCAAGTTTCTGTTTGTTACCGGAGGAGTCCTTTCCTCCCTGGGCAAGGGGCTGGCAGCTGCCTCCATCGGGGCCCTGCTCAAGTCTCGAGGGCTGAAGGTTACAATTCAAAAGCTCGATCCGTATATCAATGTCGATCCCGGGACGATGAATCCGTTCCAGCACGGCGAGGTGTTCGTTACTGATGACGGGGCGGAGACAGATCTGGACCTGGGTCACTACGAACGCTATGTGGGCGTGCCCATGGCCCAGTACAACAACTACACCTCAGGCAGTATCTACCACACGGTGATTACCAAGGAACGGCGAGGCGATTACCTGGGGGGGACGGTGCAGGTCATCCCCCATGTGACGGATGAAATCAAAAAGGCGATCCGCGGGGTGGCCAGACATGACGAGGACGTGGCCATTATCGAGATCGGGGGCACGGTGGGCGATATCGAAGGGCTGCCCTTTCTGGAAGCCATCCGTCAGCTTCGATCCGATCTGGGCAAGGAAAACGTGTGTTACATCCATCTGACCCTGGTGCCATATATGCGGGCGGCGGGGGAGCTGAAGACCAAGCCCACCCAGCACAGCGTCAAGGAGCTCCGGAGCATAGGCATTCAGCCCGATCTCATCCTCTGCCGTTCAGAGGTGGAGCTCTCGGACGAGCTAAAGGGCAAGATCGCCCTGTTTTGCAATGTGGAGCAGGATGCGGTCTTTTCCGCCGTTGATCTGGACAATATTTACGAGCTGCCCCTGGCCTTCTACAACGAGGGCCTGGATCAAAAGATCGCGATCATGCTTCGCCTTCCGGCCAAGAATCCTTCCCTGGCCCCGTGGCAGCATCTGGTGCAGACCCAGAGTAACCCCCAGGGCCGGGTCAAGATCGGCATTGTGGGCAAGTACGTTGATTTGAAGGAGGCTTACAAGAGCCTGCACGAGGCCCTGATTCACGGCGGGGTCAGCAATATGGTCTCAGTGGAGCTGGTCTATGTCAGTGCAGAAGAGCTGAGCACGGAGAATGCATCGGCCATGCTCCAGGGATTGGACGGAATCCTGGTTCCCGGGGGCTTCGGCTACCGGGGAGTGGAAGGCAAGATCGTGGCCAGCGGGTATGCCCGGACCCACGGGATACCTTTTTTCGGCATCTGTCTTGGCATGCAGTGCGCGGTGGTCGAATTCGCCCGCAACGTTCTGGGGCTGCCGGAGGCGAACTCCAGCGAGTTTGTACCGGATACCCCGGATCCCATTATCTATCTTATGACCGAGTGGTATGATTTCCGGACTCAGAGCATGCAGACCCGGGACGAGACGTCCGAGAAGGGAGGGACCATGCGACTGGGGTCCTACCCCTGTCAGCTCAAGGAAGGAACCAAGGCCAGGGAAGCCTATGGTGAGTCCAGGGTGGAGGAACGACACAGACACCGGTATGAGTTCAATACAGACTATTCCCGGATCTGCCAGGAGGCGGGCATGGTCTTGAGCGGAACCTCCCCGGACGAGACCCTGGTGGAGATCGTGGAGATTACCGACCATCCCTGGTTCGTGGGCTGTCAGTTCCACCCCGAGTTCAAGTCCCGCCCTATGCAGCCTCATCCCCTGTTTCGAGAGTTTATCCGGGCGGCCAAGGACAATTCATGACATTATGCGATCCAGAACCGAAATCCTTGTTCATAATCGCCGGACCCTGTGTCCTGGAAAGTCTGGAACTGGGCTTGGACGTGGCCGGGGAGCTGGCCGTTCTTAGCCGGGATCTGGGACTGCCGGTCATCTTCAAAAGCTCCTTTGATAAAGCCAATCGATCCTCTGTGCACAGTTTCCGCGGACCGGGCCTGGAAACCGGGGTCAAGTGGCTGGAAAGAATCAAAGAGTCCAGCGGCCTGCCGGTGACGACGGATATCCACACCCCGGATCAGGCCGAAAAGGCGGCCCGGGTGGCGGATGTGATCCAGATACCGGCCTTTCTGTCCCGCCAGACGGATCTGCTTCTGGCCGCGGGGCATACCGGGCGGATCGTGAACATCAAAAAGGGCCAGTTTTTGGCCCCCTGGGATATGGCCGGGCCGGTGGACAAGGTCCGCTCCACCGGGAACCGGGCGGTGTGGCTGACCGAGCGGGGGAGCAGTTTCGGATACAATAATCTTGTGGTTGACTATCGATCCATTCCGGAGATGCAAAAGCTCGGTACACCTGTGGTCTTTGACGCCACCCATTCGGTGCAGCTGCCCGGAGGGCAAGGGACCTGTTCCGGGGGGAACCGGGAGTTTGTGCCCCTGCTGGCTCAAGCGGCAGTGGCCTCCGGGTGCAGGGGAGTCTTCCTGGAGGTTCATCCCCAGCCGGACAAAGCCTTGTGCGACGGGCCCAACAGCTGGCCCCTGTCCAGGCTCCGCGAACTTTTGCAACGGCTTGCAGCCCTGGCTGAGGTGGCCCATGAAGGCTGAACAACTGGCCCGGGAGGTGAAGATGCTGGTCTGCGACGTGGACGGGGTATTCACCGACGGTGGGCTGTACTACGATGAATCCGGCCGGGTGAGCAAGCGATTTGATGTTCAGGACGGATTCGGGGTCAAGCTGGCCCAGCGCATGGGCCTGGAAGTAGCGGTGATCACCGGTCTGGAATCCGAGGCGGTCCGGTTGCGGATCCTGGAGCTCGGCATCCGGGAATACCATGCCGGACACAGGAAAAAGAAAGCGGTGGTTGATGATATTTGCCGGCGGAACGAGCTGGATTATTCCCGGCTGGCTTACCTTGGTGACGACTGGGTGGACGCAGTGCCCCTGTCCCTTGTCGGTTTGCCCATGGCCGTGGCCAATGCCCAAGAGGAAATCAAGAGCCTGGCTGCCTGGGTCTCTTCCTGTCCGGGGGGGAACGGCGCAGTGCGGGATGCCGTCCGCTTCATTCTGCAGGCCCAGGGAAGCCTGAAACAGGCCTGGAGATTATGGTCTCTTTCAGACCACAGCGCATAATCGCCATCGGGCTGCTCCTGATCGGACTGCCGGCGGCCTGGTTCGCCTGGCAGCACTTCTCCAGCCCCCCTTCCTCTTCAGAAATGGTCTATGAAGCCCTGGATGTGGCTATTGCCGACCTGCATCTGGTCCAGGGCGGCAAGGGCCAGAGGACATGGGAGCTCACTGCCCGCGAGAGCCGGTACATAAGGAACGAGTCGCGCATCGAGTTTGACCAGCCGAGAATCACCTTTTATAAACAAGGTGACGCAGGTCAGATCAAGGCCAGGGCCCCGGAAGGCGAATATCTGCAGGATGCGGGGAAAGCTGCGCTTTGGCCCCGGGTGACAGCCACATATGGACAGGTAACTGTGCATTCCGAGCGCATGGTTGTGGATCGGGCCGAGGAAACCATTACCTTTACCCGGAATGTGGTCATCACCCATCCCCAGTCCAGAGCCACGAGCCAGAAAGCGACGATTGAGCTCAACGCCAACAGGCTGGTGCTTACCGGCAATGTGGAGGTGTATTTCCATGAGACAGGAAGGAAATAGGGATCGCGTTCTCTGCTTGCATATATGTGTGCTGGTCGTGATTTGCACTGCCGCCCTGGTCAGCAGTGCGGCAGCCCAGTCGGCGGGCCTCACTGAGAGCAAGCCGATGAATATAGAAGCGGACAGGGTGACCTATGGCCAGGATGAGAATCGACTGGAGTTTGAGGGAGATGTGTATGTACAGCGGCCCGATTTTGAGCTGTGGTGCGACAGGATGATTGTGACTCTGCATTCAGAGGAAAATGATGCACAGCAAGAATCAAGCCAGGAGATGGGACTGGCCACTTCCGGCCGGGTGCGCAGGATCGTGGCCCAGGACAATGTCCGGCTGAAAATGGAGCAAAGGACGGCCACCAGCGATCGGGCAGAGTTTTATGTCCAGGAATCCAGGATCGTTTTGCTGCATAACGTCGTCCTCCAGGAACAGCAGAATACGGTCCAGGGACACAAGGTCACCTTCTGGCTGGATGAAGACCGCAGCGTCATCGAAAGCAAGGAAGGAAGCCGGGTCAAGGCTGTGTTCTACCCGGATGAGGAAGAGGACTCGGAATAATGGCCACAATGACGGCCCGGGGACTGCGCAAGATCTACGGCAAGCGTTTGGTGGTCAAGGGAGTGGATGTCGCTCTGGATCAGGGCGAAGTGGTCGGTCTTTTGGGCCCCAACGGAGCGGGCAAGACAACCACCTTCTACATGCTGGTGGGCATTATCCGGCCCAATGCCGGACGCATATTCGTGGATCAGACCGAGATCACGGCCTGGCCTCTGCACAAGAGGGCCAGGTTTGGGCTGAGCTATCTTCCGCAGGAGAGCTCGGTCTTCACCAGGCTGACTGTGCAGGAAAACCTGCGGATCATCCTGGAGTTTACCGATCTCTCCCGCAGGGATCAAAACGAGAAGCTTGCGTCTTTGCTCCAGGAGCTGGGCATCGAAAAGCTGAAGGAACAAAAGGCGACCCATTTGTCCGGGGGGGAGCGAAGGCGTCTGGAGATTGCCCGGGCCCTGATCCGGGATCCGGACTTTATTCTCCTGGATGAGCCCTTTGCCGGTATCGATCCCCTGGCTGTGGACGATATTCAGCAAATCATCGTCTCTCTCCGGGAAAAGGGGATCGGGGTGCTGATATCCGATCACAATGTCCGGGAGACCATGACCATATGCGACAGGGTCTCCCTGGTCTACGATGGGGAGATCATCCTAGAAGGCGCTCCGAGCGAGATCGTTGCCGACCCGAGGGCTCGCAACGTCTATTTGGGGGAGAAGTTCTCTCTATGAACTCCCGATTGGGCTGGCTGCATGCATTTTGCTTCAGGTCACCGGACACGGACCCGAGTTTGCAAACCCCAGGCTTTTGTGGCAAATTCGATGCAGAAAGGAAAGTAGGGATAGATAGGCTGTTTCCTGGTGTGGTGTCCTTGTATATCTTTGCGATGAAGTGATTATGAGTCTTCAACTCCGGCAAAATCTTAAGTTGGCCCAGCAGCTGATCATGACCCCCCAGCTGCAGCAGGCCATAAAACTCCTGCAGCTTTCCCGGCTGGAGCTTGTGGAGACTGTCCAGCAGGCCCTGCTGGAAAATCCGGTCTTGGAAGAGAGGGGTCCGGAAACAGATCCTGATGCAGAGCAGCAGCAATCCTCAGAGAGCCAAAGCGAGAAGGTGAGGGAGTTCGATGTTCAAGAGCAGTCCCTGCTGCGGAGTGCAGAATGGGACGATTACCTGGGAAACTTTTCCAGCACCTCTCGACAGGCCTCGGAGCGGGAGCTGCCGGAGGAGATGGCGTCCTTTGAAACCATGCACGCGGCCAAGCCCACCCTGGAAAGCCATCTCTTGTGGCAGCTGCATCTGTCCAATCTTAGCGACCGGCAAAAGGAAATCGGCGAAGTTATTGTCGGCAGTCTGGACTCCCATGGATATCTGCATTCCAGCACAGAGGACATTGGGTTCATGTGTCAGGCCTCTCCGGAAGAAGTTGCAGATGTGCTCCCTATCGTTCAGCGCTTTGACCCTGTCGGCGTGGCCAGCTCCTCCCTTGCCGAATGCCTTCAGGTCCAGGTCGACTTTCTGGGCAAGGACGACCCCATCCTGAGTTCCTTGATCCAGGATCACCTCGAGGATATAGAGTCCGGAAATCTGCAGGCCCTGGCCAAGAAGTTTCATGTCGCTCGGGAGGATATTGAAGCCTACGTGCGGATCATCCAAAGCCTGGATCCCAGGCCTGGCAGCAGCTTCGGAGGCGGAGAGACCTTTTACATAAGTCCGGATGCCTATGTCTACGCCTATGGGGACGAGTTCGTCATTGTCTTAAATGACGAAGGATTTCCCGATCTGCAGATAAGCCCCTACTACGCCCCGCTTTTGGAATCCAAAGACAGCCATCAGGGGAAGCAATATCTGCAGGACCAGATGCGGCAGGGCCTGTGGCTCTTAAAGAGCATCCAGCAGCGGCAGCGCACTTTGTACAAGGTCTTGGAGTCCATTGTCCGGTTCCAGCGCGAGTTCTTCATCCACGGAGTCAGTCAGCTCAAGCCTCTGGTGCTCAAGGACGTGGCCGACGAGATAGAGGTTCACGAATCAACAGTCAGCCGGATAACAACCAACAAATATGTGGCAACTCCTTTCGGGATTTTTGAGCTCAAATACTTCTTCAACAGCGGGCTCGGAACCAGCAGCGGGGAGCAGGTGGCTTCGGAAAGCGTCAAAGCGGCCATTAAAAACCTGATATCCCATGAGGATCAGAAAAAGCCCTGGAGTGATAAGCAGCTGGTGGAATGCCTGAACAAAGAGCTGCAGGTGAATATTGCCAGACGGACTGTTGCCAAGTACAGAGAATCACTTGGGATACCATCCTCAACCAAGCGCAAGAGGAAGGTGAGGTAATCGTTGAGAACCCCCTTTCCAAAGGTCAGGGGGCCTTGTCCAGCAAAGCGGTGATCAACCATGTAATCCACAGCTGGTGATGAGCCGTGTATTGGGACTGCTACCTCAAATAATCAAGCAGCCGGGATCAGGAGGCCTTCCGCGTTTCGCTGGACAAGGCCCCCTGAACAAATACAAGATGAGCTAAGGGCGTGGTCCAAGGAGCTGGAAGTCCGGCACCGGATGAGAGTGAGCGCTATCGAAATATGGATCGCGGAATTGTCTGCATTGGATGCAAATGATGATCGGAAAGACAGGTGATCCCTATGTCAGGAGGCATGCATGGAAGTAGTTTTCAACTTTAAGAATTTTGAGGCCTCAAACCATCTGAAGCAATACGCTCAGACCCGTTTTGAAAAGCTGGACAAATATCTTCGCAATCCGGACACTGCTCAGGTGCAGATAAATCTGCAGGTCGAAAAGTTCCGACAGATCGCGGAAGTAATTGTGACTGCCGATGAGAACAAGATTTCGGCCCAGGAAGAAACCGACGACATGTACTCGACCATTGACATGGTCGTGGACAAGGTCGAAGCCCAGTTGCGCAAGCTGCGGGACAAGGAAAAGGACCGCCGCAGGGGGAAGGGGAACAGGGCTTCATCAGCTCCGGGCCCGGATGCTGTTCCTTTTTCCGAGCAAACAGGGGATGAGGATCAGCCTCATGTTGTGCCCACAGAGATGTATGAGCCAAAGCCCATGGATGTCGAGGAAGCGGCGATCCGCCTGCAAAAGTCGGACGAGGGCTTTCTGGTATTTTTCAATGCCGACAGCAACAGGGTCAATGTCCTGTATCGGATGAAAAATGGAGACTTTGGACTCATAGATCCCAGGATGTAACCATGAAGCTCTCCGACTATCTGGCCCAGGACCTCATCGTTCCCGAGCTGAAAAGCACCACCAAGAATGAGGTCCTGGGCGAACTGCTGGATTCGTTTCAGACCAAGTGGCCGGATCAGGACAAGAACAAGGCGCACACCATTCTCATGCAGCGGGAGGAGCTGGGCAGCACCGGCATAGGGGACGGTGTGGCCATCCCTCACGGAAAGATGGACGACCTCAAGGATATCGTGGTCATTGTCGGCCGCAGCCTGAAGGGGGTCGACTTTAAGTCCTTGGATACCAAACCGTGTTATATCTTTTTTCTTGTCCTGGCACCTGAGCATGTGGCTGGGATGCATTTGCGCATCCTGGCTCAAATATCCCGCCTGCTCAAGGATCCCGATTTTCGCGAGTCCTTCCTGCACGCAGAAGGCCAAAAAGGATTGTGGACGCTTTTGCAGTCGGTCTAGATGAACTGGAGCTGGCAGACCATGGATCCCACACAGGGTGCAAGTGCACTCCAGGACCTGTCCGGAGGAAATCAGTTTCCCGTGGTTATTTTGACTGGGCTCTCCGGAGCCGGGAAAAGCACCGCCCTGAATGTATTTGAAGATCTCGGCTTCTTCAGCGTCGACGGTCTGCCATCCAGCATGGTCTCTCGGCTGGTCAGTCTGTTCTGGGCTCAGAATCCGAGCCAATACAGGGGAATCGCCCTGGGCATGGACATCAGACAGCCCGACCTGGTCACGGAGTGGCAGCAGACCGTTGAATGGCTGGGTGAGCACAATATGCACCCCCAGGTCGTCTTCCTGGAAGCGGATCAGGAGACCCTGCTGCGCAGATACGCAACCACCCGCCGGCCGCATCCCCTGGAATCCATCCACAGCGGTCTGGAGACAGCCCTGGCAAAGGAGCGGGAAATCCTGTCCGCTCTCCGCCAGAATGCCGAACTGATCATAGATACCAGCGCATTCTCCATCCACGATCTGCGCCGTCATCTGCAGGAGAAGTGGGAGTTTCTCAGCGATACCCTGCAGGGCCTTAGGCTGCACGTCATATCTTTTGGCTACAAGTACGGCGTCCCCAAGGAAGCCGATCTTGTGTTTGATCTGAGATTTTTGCCCAACCCCTATTTCGAGGACCAGCTTCGGCACCTTTCCGGGCAGGATGCGCAGGTTTCTGCGTATGTCCTAAACGGAGAGCCTGGAGCGGAGTTCTTTAGTAAGCTTCTGGACTTTCTGACCTTTACCCTCCCGCTCTATGCCCGGGAGGGCCGCTACCGTCTGACCTTGACCTTTGGATGTACCGGTGGACGGCACAGGTCAGTGGCTGTAGCCGGTTCTGTATTCAAGCGGCTGAAAGAGCTTGGGTATCAGACGTCTCTGGAGCACAGGCATCTTGAATTAGGGTGAAGGCAAGGGCAGGTGAATATGATCGGGATTCTTATTGTTACCCATTTGGGGTTTGGTCACAAACTTCTGGAAACTGCCGAAGGGATTGTCGGCAAGCAAGAAGGGTGTCTGGCCCTGTCCTTGGATGCCGGACACGATATGGAAACCGTCCTTGGAGACATCAAGCAGGGGTTGAAAGATCTGGACTCCGGGGACGGCGTGCTGGTCCTTACCGATATGTTCGGCGGGACCCCGAGCAATGTCTCGTTATCCCTTCTGGGTTCAGGCAAGCTGGAGGTCATCACAGGAGCGAACCTGCCCATGCTGCTGAAGATATTCAACCTCCGGGGCACGACCTCCCTCCCGGATCTGGCCCTGGAGGCCAAGTCTGCCGGCCGGCAGGGTATCTTGGTGGCAGGGGAAGTACTCAAGCGAAAAATAGCCAATGAGTAAGCAGAGGCTGTGGGTTCGAATAGACAACCGCCTGGTCCATGGACAGGTTGTTGAAACCTGGCTCCCGTACTCCAATGCCAGGACCTTGCTGGTGGCCAATGATCAACTGGCAGAAGATGAACTGCGGCAGGAGCTGTTGCGCCTGGCTGTGCCTACCGGGGTGCGTATCCTGTTTTCCCAGGTCCTGGACGCCGCAGATCAGGTGGCTGATCTGGAACCGGCCAAAGGAACTGCGGACATATTCCTTTTATTTTCTACCTGCGGGGACGCAAAACGAGCGTACCTCAGCGGACTGAAATTCACTTTTCTCAACGTCGGCAATATTCATTTCAGTCAGGGCAAGCGCCAGGTATGCGATCACATTGCCCTGGATCAGGAAGACATTTATTGTCTGCGCTACCTGCAGGAGCAGGGAGTGCATCTCGATTTCAGGTGTCTTCCCAATACTCAGGTCAATATGAAGGCCCTGTGGTAGCTTGATCTTGTAACCTCTGGGGGATAGATAATTGTCATGCACCCACTATCGGAGACCCTCCTGATTCTGCTCGCGGCCAGTTTTTTTTTGGGCTCATCACCCAGTTTCGCACAGCTCTGAACACAGGCTTTCTTGACCGTCCCCTGACTATCGGAATCATAGCCGCCGCAGTGAGCGGCCAGTGGCCTCAATGCCTGGGAGCGGCAGTCTTTTTTGAGCTGGTCTGGCTGGATCTTTTCCCCGCCGGTACGTTCATCCCCCCTCAACGCATCTTCAGCACCGCACTGGTCTGCTCAGTGATCATTGTTCTTGACCTGAATACGACCGCTGAGGTCGTGATTCCTCTGCTCTGCGCCCTGCCCGCTGCCGGCCTGGGAATGCATATCGAAAAACGGCTGCGGATGGGTCAGAGCGAAAGCCATACCCGGCTGGAAACCTGGGCGGCAAGGGCTGAGCCCCGGGATTTTCCGACCAGCATGATCTGGGCTGGTCTGGCTCACAAAGCGGCCTGGGAGAGCGGTGTCTTTTTGGGGGCGGCCCTGCTTGTTACCGGTTTCACATCTGGTGTTCTCATCCTGCATCCTTCCCTGGTGTCCGGCTGGCCCCTGAGCTGGCCGCATCTGTGGTCTCTGGCCCTTATCGGGGCCGTGCTTTCGGTGCGCATTCGCCGGGCCTATGAGCTCCTTGTGGCCGGGATCTGTGTCTGTACCCTGCTCATCGGTGTCCTGCTCTGATCTTGAGCTTTCCCGAACAAAATAGAGCACAAGAAAACAGGCGGATAAAAAATACCTCCCCACGCCTCTTGGCAGTCGCTTCTATTTGTGCTAATTATCACAAGGAGCGGTCGGCAGGAAATGCATGTAGGTCACGAAAAGATTCAGGAGGTAGGACATGGCAGTTTATGTGGTCGGTCACAAGAGTCCGGATACAGATTCAGTGTGTGCAGCCATTGCCTTGGCTGACTTGAAGAGCAAGCTGGGAGTGGAGTGCAAACCGGCGGTCCAGGGGGAGGTCAACCCGGAGAGCAGGTTTGTCCTGGAGAAGTTTGGGTGCGACGCACCGGAGCTGTTAACCGACGCAACA
The DNA here is from genome assembly GCF_000620765.1 of Desulfovermiculus halophilus DSM 18834. NCBI lineage: Bacteria > Pseudomonadati > Thermodesulfobacteriota > Desulfovibrionia > Desulfovibrionales > Desulfohalobiaceae > Desulfovermiculus > Desulfovermiculus halophilus. The sequence goes on along the minus strand of NZ_JIAK01000009.1, from coordinate 37,060 downwards.
GACAAGCAGATCATGCTCGTGGACCATTCCGATTTGTCCCAGAGCCTGGACAATCTGAACAAGGGTGAACTCATGGCCATTGTCGATCACCACAAGGTCGGGGATGTGAGCACTCCCAATCCGATCGAGGTCTGGACCTGGCCGGTGGGATGCACCTGCACAGTGCTAAAGAGCATGTACGACTTTTACGGGGTGGAAATCCCGAAGAATATCGCCGGGATCATGACCTGCGCCATATTGAGCGACACAGTTATCTTTAAATCCGCAACCTGCACTGATGCGGACAAGAAAGCGGCCGAGGCCCTGGCCAAGAAGGCCGGCCTGGACGACCTGCAGAACCTGGGCATTGAGATGTTCAAAGTCAAGTCGGCCATTGAGGGGACCCCGGTCCGTGAGCTGGTCATGCGCGATTTCAAAGACTTCAACATGAACGGAAACAAGGTGGGCATCGGCCAGCTGGAAGTTGTGGACCTCTCTCTTCTGGACAGTGTGAAGGACGATCTGGCCAAGGATATCTCCAGCCTCAAGGGCGAGGGCAGCTACCATTCCGTTTTTCTCTTGCTTACGGACATCATGAAGGAAGGGTCTGAAATGCTCCTGGTTTCGGACAATCCGCCCGTGGTGGAGAAGGCCTTCGGCGTATCCCCGTCCGGTGATAAGGCCTGGTTGGACGGGGTCATGAGCCGCAAGAAGCAGGTGGTGCCCAACTTTGAAAAGGCCTTTGCCGCCTAGCAAGTCAGTCATTAGTGCCTGCAGTTGGCCCGACTGTGTGCCCCACGGGCAGGGCCAGCCGGAAACGTTGCCTGACAGCCTTTGACCAGGAATTGAGAATCTGCTGCGAATCCCGGTCCGGGAACTCCCGGGCCGGGATTTGTCTGTCAGAGCTGCGGGTTTAGGCTGCGATAGAGATGTTCATAGCTGTGGACCATGCGGGCGGGGGAGAATTCGTCCAGCCGGGCCGCGGCCTGGTGGGCCAAGCTTCGGCGCAGCCCGGGCCTGTGATACAGATGGACGATGGCCTCGGTGATGGCCTGAGGGTTCCCCGGTGGGATGAGCACGCCGTTGACCCCGTCCTGGATGATATCCGGAATCCCTCCTACTGCCGAGGCGATTATCGGGACCCCGCAGCCGATGGCATCCAAAAGAGTGGACCCCAGCCCTTCATAATTTGAGGGAAAGACAAAGAGATCCATGATGGACAGGTAGAGGCCGACGTCATTTTGAAAACCCAGGAAATCGACATTGTTCAGTCCTTCCGCCATCCCCTCCAACATCTTTCGATCCGGGCCGGATCCCAGAAACAGAAACCGCATCTGCGGGTAGTTCACCTCCAGCCTCCGGGCGGCCTCAATCAGATGGCGCTGCCCTTTATGCCGGTCAGACAAAGCCCCGACATGGCCGATAATAAAATATGAAGCATAGGACCGACGCAAGGAGCCGGGCGCTTCCCTGTCCGCTGTGCGTGGAGTCCAGGCGCTGGGAATGCGGTCTACAGGCGGGGGGTGGCTAAGGTAGGATTGCAGATACTTTTGAATAGGCGTGGAAATGGCTACCAGGCGTTTTGCCCCGGCGTAGACGCTTTTGGTCCATGGGTCGGTGTTCAAGGGGTTGGGCACCCGGCGGGTAATAATATAGGGCGTTCGATGCGTAAGCCGTTGGAGAAAGGCCCAGTGCGCCGCCTTTCCGTCATGGGCGTGAACCAGGGAATCAGGGGCAAACCGCCTGTGACCGCCTAGCATATGCCTTGCCGGGCAAAAGCGGAGCCCTGAGGTACCATCCAGTTCGTCACGCAGGGGAGAGTCCGGACGGCAGACCAGGGTCTGTTCGTGCCCACCAGCGGCCGACAATCCCTGAATCAAAATCTGGGTTTGACGTTCTCCGCCCCTGTATCCCCGGGCGAGGTTGACATGGACTATGTGCATGAGTGATGAAGGCTCGTGCGTTTACTGGGTGTCGCGGACACCGCGCATTGCTTGTTCCGCCAATGTCCATACCTCGTCTACCCCGATGTGGCGCATGGAGTCCTTTTTGATGCTTGTGAACTGGGGCAGCTCGGGAAAGGGGCCTGTCCGCTGGGGATTTGTCGGACCAAAGAGGGCGAGCAGAGGCCGTTTTCTGGCACAGGCCATGTGCATGGGGCCGCTGTCATTGCAGATGAGCAGATCGAGATGATCCATCAAGGCTGCGGTTTCAAGCAGGGAAAAATCAGGACAGATGTTAATTGTCCGGGGGGCCTTGTTCAGGATCTTCCGGCACAGAAAGTCTTCGTTCTGGGAGCCTATGATCAGTATCCTTCGCTTGGAGTCCTGCTGGACCAGCCTGTGGGCCAGGCTGATGAAATGTTTGATGGGCCAGGTCTTTTTGTGGTTTACAAGTGACTGAAAGGAGAAAAAGAGCTTGTATTTGGTCAGGCTGCCGCAGCCGATGTGCATCCCGATCAAGCTGTGCGTTTCAGGGGCTACACCGTAGTCTTGGGTAAGCTTTCGGCGGACCCTGCTCTGCACTTCATGCGCAATGGGCAGGACATATTCGCAGTATGCTGAAAGGGGGCTAGATGAGGAGCGCGGCGCAAGGGCGTGGGCAAACAGGAGCAGATCCTTGGCCTTGTGCTGTGTTGTCTCTATCCGGCGGTGCTGAATGATCGGGGTTTGAACCTTTTCCAGATACCTGCGTATATTGGAGGATCTGGTGTTGACCACCAGATCGTAGTCCTCGGCCAGCCTGGCGATATCCTTTTTATCTGTCCGGTGATGCACGGTGTCGAGATCTGGATGCTGGGAGAGGACAGCATGCGCACCGGAGCCGAATGCCAGGGCATCGAACCGGATATGGGGGAAGCTTCGGCCCAGAAGCCGTATGGCCGGGGTGCGGAAGAGGGCATCGCCCACCCGGTCGGCAGCGGCTACAAGGACTCTGCTGCCGGGAGGCAGAGACTGCAGAGCTTTCTCGGAAGCAAAAGCCCCGGCACGTGTGATCCGCTCGGTCATGCGCGCTCCAGTGTTTTTTTCTCCACAGGCCTGGTCCTCCATCTCTGATGCATCCAGAACCACTGCTCCGGATACCGCACAACCATGTCCTGAACCGCCCGGGTATAGAACAGAGCCGCTGCGTGCACCTTTTCCTCCATGTTTCCGGTCAGTTCGGCGGTATCCAGGGAAGAGCGGGAATGGAATATGTACCTGCCGCGTCCTTTGCGAATAAGAAATATGGGCCAGATCAGGGCCTTGGATCTAACCGCCAGAACCGCCGGCCCGATATTGACCGAGGCTTCCCGGCCCAGAAAGGGAAGGAACGTGGATTTGCTTCTCTTTGTATTGTGGTCCACGAGAAAGGCACTGATGCCGTTTCGGCGCAGGCAACGCAGGACGAGATGAGCGGCCTGATCGTGGCTGACGATCCGGTTGCCGCCGAATCCCCGGTAATGAGAAATGAGGGCGGCAAAATCCAGGTCTTTCGGATGCTTGACGATGATTTGACGTTGCCGGGAAGAAAAGGAGAGACTGAAGATGGGCGCGAGGAGTTCCCATGCTCCAAAATGTCCGGTAGTCCCAACAATGGGGCGTTGGATATTCTCCATGCGGCTGAATTGATCCGGGTCGGAAAAGGATATATTGGAGCGGATAAAACGGTGATCGACCTTTGGGGGCAGGAAGACTTCAGCAAAGGCGGTGCCGGTCTGGCGAAAGTTCTCTTTGGCCAGACGGACAGCAGAGGCCTTGTCTTTCTGCAGTCGATCGGCGATTGCGTTTATGGCAATTCTGCGCCTGCGGGGAGACGCAGACCACATCAGGTCTCCGAGCAGAGCTCCGAGCAGAGAGGCCCGGTGAAAGTCCAGCCCTTTTGTGCAACATGCTCCCAGGGCTGTATACGCAAGTGAGCGCACCGAAGAGATGTGTGTGCTGTCTTGATTCATTGATCAGCTGTGTCGAGGAGGTCATAGCCGCGCAAGATGCGCTTCCAGGCCTGATGGAAGTTGTCGGCGGATGTATCCCGGGGCCATACCTTGGCCAGTGATCGCCGCAGGCGGTTCAGATTGGCTTGCCTTTGACCGGGCTTTGGCCTATACCAGACTCCTTTGTCGAAATCAATCAACCAGACGGCTTCAGCCTTATCTATAAGGATGTTGTTCACGTTCAAGTCCGGGTGGCAGATGCCTTGGCTGTGAAAGTGCTGTAGAGTGGAGCCGATTCTGGTCCACAACCTGTCGTCGATGGAGTCTTTCTGGTTTAGAAGCATGCCAAGGGGCAGGGCATCCGGAATTTGTTCAGTGATGATGTCAGCGTAGTACATGAGCCAGATGCGCTGTACATAGGCGGCCGCGGGCCTGGGGACCGGAAGGCCCTTGGCGTGCATGTCCAGAAGAAGATAAAACTCTCGCCATGCCCGGGTCGTATCCAGTCCAGTCCACAGGTATCTGTCTTTCATGTATGGGCCGATGGCCCCACCCCTGCGGTAATGGCGAAGGAAAAAACGCTTGCGCCCGTATTCAACGGCGTAAGCACTCCCCCTGCCCCGGGCCTGACCGGTCAGGCAGCCCTGCTGACGCCAATATGCCGGAGAAAAGAATCTCCGGTCCATTTCTGAAAATAGTGCTGGGTCGTAGACAACGTACTCGGATGTACAATACGTAGCTGAATACCTGTGATGAACTATGGACATGAGTGAGCGTATCTGTCTCCTCAGGCTGTCGGCCATTGGTGATGTCTGCCATGTGTTGCCGGTACTCAGGACGCTGCAAAAGCACAAACCCAGGGCCAGATTGACCTGGGTGATCGGCAGAACAGAGGCCCAGTTGGTTCACGACATTCCGGGAGTGGAGTTTCAAGTCTTTGACAAGAGGAACACCTTGAGATCGGTTTCTTATCTGCGCAGGGAGTTTGCAGGATCTTCCTTTGATGTCCTTTTGAACATGCAGGCCTCATTCCGGGCCGGCCTGGCCAGCGCATGCATACCGGCCCGGAGGAAGATCGGCTTTGATCCCCAAAGGGCCAAGTTTTTCCACCCCTTGTTTTCCAATGAGCGGATCGAACATCACCAGTCAGAACATGTCCTGGATTCTTTTTTCGGCTTCTTGGCTCCCCTGGGCATATACGACCGTGTGCTGCGCTGGGATATCCCTATTCCTGGTCCGGCTTCTGAGTTTGCCTCCTCGGTGATCCCGGATCAAGGCGGGGCGGTGGTCATAAGTCCGTGCTCAAGTGTTCGGTTCCGCAATTGGCGCAATTGGAGTCCGGCCAAGTATGCTGCGGTCGCCGATTATGCCCGGGAGAAGCATGGATTGCAGGTGGTTCTGACCGGCGGTCCCAGCCGGGAGGAAAAGGCCATGGGAGCACGGATCCAAGCTGAAGGCCAATATGAGCTTGTTGACCTGATCGGAGGGACGAATCTTAAGCAATTGCTCGCTCTTTTGCAACGGTGCCGGGTTCTCGTTTCCCCGGATTCCGGCCCCCTGCACATGGCCACAGCTGTGGGCACACCGGTGGTGGGACTGTATGCTACGTCCAATCCGGATCGAACCGGACCGTACTTGAGCCGGCAATGGGTGGTCAACAAGTATCCGCAGGCCCTGAAGGAAGAGACGGGAAAAGACCCTGACCATGTGCCGTGGGGGCGCAGGGTACGCAAGGCTGAGGTCATGGATTTGATCACAGTCCAGGATGTGCGGGAGAAGCTGGATCAGGTGCTCAGGGAAACTTGATTTTTCGGTTGCAAGATTATAGACCCCATTCGGGGTGAGGCCAGAATATTTGCTTGTTGTCCAATAAGGAAGGTGCGGATGTGAGACGGGTAAGCGCAAAGACCATACTGGTGACCGGCGGTGCAGGATTTTTGGGATCACATCTGTGTGAGCGCCTTTTAGAGCAGGGCCATGAGGTCATCTGCCTGGACAACTGCTTCACCGGAAACAAGAAGAATATCTACCACTTGATGGATAATCCCAAGTTCGAGTTCATGCGCCACGATGTTACCTTTCCTCTGTACGTGGAGGTGGACGAGATCTACAACCTGGCCTGTCCGGCTTCGCCCATCCATTATCAGCTGGACCCGGTCCAGACCACAAAGACCTCGGTGCACGGGGCGATCAACATGCTCGGGCTGGCCAAGCGGGTCAAGGCCAAAATATTTCAAGCATCTACATCCGAGGTATACGGCGATCCGACCATTCATCCACAGCCGGAAGGGTACTGGGGGAACGTCAATCCCATCGGGCTGCGGTCCTGCTACGATGAAGGGAAGAGATGCGCGGAAACGCTCTTTTATGACTATAGCCGGCAGCACGGGCTGCAAATCAAAGTAGCCAGGATATTTAATACCTATGGTCCGCGCATGCATCCCTTCGACGGCCGGGTGATCAGCAACTTCATTATCCAGGCCTTGCGCGGGGAACCGATCACTGTGTACGGCGACGGCTCCCAGTCCAGATCCTTCTGCTACGTGGACGACCTGATTGAGGTCATGATCCGGATTATGGAGAGCGGGGATGAGTTCACCGGACCGGTGAACATCGGTAATCCAGGGGAGTATACCATCCTGGAAATAGCCGAAAAGGTTGTACAGCTCACAAAAAGCAGCTCCCCGATTCAGTTTAGGGACCTTCCTCAGGACGATCCCAAACAGCGGTGTCCGGATATCAATTTAGCCCGGGAGCAATTTCAGTGGGAGCCTCAAGTTGATTTGCACAAAGGATTATCATCTACAATAAGCTATTTTGAAAAACTCTTAAGCGAAGAAAAAATATAATTAGTCAGGTAGGTACCACCGGCTATGCCGGTGGTACCTACCTGACTTTGGTAATTTTGGTAATGACAAAAATAGTAATTATATAAAATAATGTGGAATAAATTTATAGTTCATGTTGTATTGATATATTATGATTAATTTAGGAAGGATATTTTTTATTCTTGGTGGGTTACCTTTCGGAGGTATTGCAAATCTACTTTTCGAGATATCTAAGGAGTTGCAAGTCAGAGATATTGACTTTACTGTTGTTAACTTGTCAGGTGTAGGGGATAAGCTTTGTGCGTTTGAAGATCACGATCTTCCCGTGATTAATCTTGCGTCCTCTGTAGATGTTTTGAAAACCTACCGTTTAGACACCATTGTCAAGCTACGTAATATTATTTGTGATTTACGTCCCTCTATTATTCATACCATGGAGTTTTCAGGTGACTATTTTGGTAGATTGGCTGCACTTGGAATGAATATCCCGATAGTTACCCATATTCATACTACAAAAAAACAAAAAAAGATGCATAGAAAAATAGCGAACAAATTGTTGTCCAGAAAAACAGATGTTTATTTATCTGTTTCAGAAGCTGTGAATGAAGTTATTAAAAAAGAACATAGTTCTAATAAAAGAAGTATTGTATTGTACAATGCTTTGAGTTCTGAGAAAATTACGCATAAAAGCAAATATTATTATAAAAATGAAACAAAAAGTTCTGTGGTAGCCTGTGTTGGACGACTTGTTGAACAAAAAAATTTTGATATGGCTTTAAAAGCTTACAAGATACTTTGTGAAAAAATTAATAATGTTGACTTATGGATCATAGGTGAAGGAAAAGAACGAAACAAACTAGAAAGTCTAGCCCATGATCTTTGCATTGAAAATAAGGTCACTTTTTGGGGATATAGAAGTGATGTTGAAGATTTGCTGGCAAGGTCTGATATATTGTTGATGCCCTCCCAATACGAAGGATTAGGAATATCAGTTTTAGAAGCTATGCAACTTGGTATACCTGCAGTCATTTCCAAATATGTATCGGCCAAAGAAATAGCATGGGATTGTTGTCTTGTTTGTGAAACACATCCTGATGACATTGCTGCAAAACTATGCACGCTGCTCACTGATGATTCACTGTATGCAGAACTTGCTCGGAACGCTAAAGCTCGAAGTCAGAGCTTTACCATCGATACTTATGTGGATAAGCTTTTAGATGTATATCAAAGTCTCTTGCCAGATTATAATGAACCGACTCATGGATGATCAAGAAACAATATTCTAAAGTATGAAAGTTGCCCTCGTTTTTAAGTCTTTGAATGCCAGCGGCGGGGCCGAAGTGATGGCCCAAACCCTGTTGCGGGTATTATGTTCCACGGGTGCTCATTTAAAAGTTTTGGCCCGGCAGGGAGATACAGGGCCGCAAGATTTTGAGTTCGTGCAGGTCAATCCTTTTCACTTTGGTCGTTTTGGACGGGTTGGCGGCTTCGCTCGTGCCGCCTGCAGGAAGGTGCAGGATCTTGATGCAGACTTGGTCTTGTCGCAAGAATACATGCCCTGTTGTCATGTCTATCGTGCGGGTGGTGGAGTGCATGCTGAGTGGCTTCGCCAGCAGCGCCGGACACTTGGTTTTGGGGGACGGCTGTGGCAACGGATGGATATGCATCACCGGAACAAGCTGCGGCTGGAGCGGACGACCTATGAGTCAGAAAATTTGCGGGCCGTTATCTGCAACTCAGAAATGGTACGCGAGGATATTCTGAATCATTACAATGTCTCCACAAAACGGTTGTATGTGATTGAAAATGCAATCGATGTGAACCAGTATCGACGGCCGGCAGACTTTGTGAATCGTAAAGAAAGGACCCGGGACTCGATCGGTGTTCCCAAAGACGCCTTCCTTTGGTTGTTTGTGGGGTCGGGCTTTGCGCGGAAGGGATTGCATACCGCCTTACGCGCCTTGGCCCGGAGGCCGGAAAGCAGTCACTTGCTGGTTGTCGGCCGGGACAGTCACCAAAGACGTTATCAGCGTCTGGCGTCCCGGCTGGGGATTGACCATCGCGTTCATTTTGCAGGGCGTCAGAGCGATGTTCGTCCCTTCTACTGGGCAGCGGACGCCTTGATTCACCCCGCCCTGTATGAGGCCTACGGACTTGTTGTCCTGGAGGCCATGGCAGCTGGACTTCCTGTTTTGGGTAGTCATCAATGCGGCGCAGCCAGGTCTCTGATTCAAGAGGGTCAAAATGGATTCCTCCGCGATTGTCTGGATGTGGACGGTTGGGGTGATGTCATGACCAGGACGGAAGATGCTTCAGGGTCGATGGCTGAGTCCGCTGTTGCTGCCGCAAGCCGTCGGAATCTGCCCCAGCTGGAGGCCGAAGTCAGGTCTTTCTTTCAGGGGCTTTTAGAGCAGTTGAAGAGTTCAGAAAATGTGACAGGCCCACAGAGTGAATAGATCTTTGAGTATGCAGCGACCCGTATATTGTTATGACCTCCCGGTTTGACCGCATAGTACAGAGGAAGATAGTCCTGGCCTCGCAATGGAAAGATCAGCCAGGAATTTTGGATTTTTGCTGGCAGGTTGAGTCACAAGTGAACAGCGCCGATACTGTGGCAATGAAGGATGATGCAGCGGCCAAGGTGGTCGCGGTTCCATTTAAGACATCCCGCCTGGTGATTAAGCAATATAATCCCAAAAGCTGGCAGAAAGCGATAAGCCGTTCAGTTCGCAAATCAAAGGCAAAAAAGAGTTGGGATAACGCCCATTATCTGAGTTTAGTCGGTTGCAAGACGGTAAATCCGGTTGCCCTGATTCAAGACCGCATCGGATTTTTCGTTGTTCGGTCTTTTTTTGTGTGTGAGTATATTCCAGGCCTGGAAGCAGATAAGTACTTCAATGCTCCGGACAAGAAGGCGGATGAGCTTTATGCGACAGCGAAAAAAGTCGTTGAATCTTTGTTGGCCTTTCATCTGTGCGGCATTTCAATTAGAGACACAAGAGATACAAATTTTCTTATAACATCTCAGAATGTCTACTGGGTGGATCTTGATGCTGTGCAGGTGCCGAAACTGCAGATAATTGCCAAGAGACAAAGAATAAAAGACTGGCAGATTTTCTTTTACAGTTGGCGGCATAATGAACGGGTGCTGAGAATCTTTTGGGACCTTGTACACCGGAGACTCGGAGATCAGTTTTGTCATAAACTCAGAAGAGCAGTGGCGACATATTACGGCAAGAAATTTTCTTTATCCTCTTGCTCTGGTAATCCTGATAAAGGCTTTCCATATGCACAGGAAATAGTCAAAGAAGTAGAAGCAATAGTGAATAGCGGCATGTTGCCTCCGGGATGGAAAAAGGTGCAGAGCGCGCGGACCGCTGTTGTGGCCCGCAGACAAACCCCGGAAGGCGGTGTGTATTGCAAGGTGTTTCTGCCTCGAGACAGGCGGGAAGGTTTGAAGAGGCTGGTCAGGCTTGGCCGGGGGGCCAGGGCGGTCAAAAATGAAAAGATGCTGTATGGAGCCGGATTCCGGGTTCAGGAGCATCTGTTCTGGGGGCGCCAGGGTAGTCGGGACTACATTGTCTCCAGGGAGATCAAAGGGGTAAAAATGGTCTCCTGGCTGGAAGGCAAGGGTGGAGCCCCGAAGCGGCGGCGGGAGATCCTCAAGCACCTGGGAGAAGAAGTAGGGAAGCTGCACAGAACCGGATTTGTGCACGGGGATTTGCGGCTGAGCAATATCCTGATTCGAGAGGACGCGGAAAAACCGGTGTTTTATTTTTTGGACAATGAAAGAACCCATCTGCACCGAAGAAGAATCCCCCGCAGGGAGATTGTGAAGAATCTGCGGCAGATAAATACTGATGCAGTCTCCAGGTTGAGCCGGACGGACCGCCTGCGGATTTTTCAAGCCTATCATGCGGCTTGCGGAACCAGGTATACGAACACGCAAATAAGGCGGCTTTTGGCGGAAGTGGAGAAAAGGACTGCCCAGCGATTGGCCGCGGATTGAGGCTGGAGAGTCAACTCAGGTATTCATCTTCCCTTCACCGGCAGATGCCGGAGAGCGTGCCGTATTCCTGCACAGGGCCATGGCTGCGGCAGTGTAGACCCCATATATGGCAATCGGGATCGATTTCTCCATAAGTGCTTCGGTCAGTGCAAACTGCATGAATGCGAGAACCAGCATGATCCCGGCATAGGCATAGTCTCTGACCGACTTGTCCCGCCGCAGCCAGAGCAGAAATGCCGTCAGCGGGGCCAGGAAAAGGGCCAGCATTACCGGAAGGCCGGGGATGCCGTGGATGGTCATCAGTTCCAGGTACATGTTGTGAGGCGTGCCGTATCTGGTGATCGGCCTCAGGGTCGGATCGGTTTGGGCTTTTTGGTCAATAATGTCTTCAAATCCGTCGTCACCGACCCCGATCCAGGGATGTTCTCTAATAATGTCCACTGCTTCTGTCCACATCCGTAACCGCGCTGCTGTAGAAGGGTCCGCCGAATCCATGATGCTGATTTTCTGGCCGGACAGGGCATTGTTCACTGTCTGGTACGCCGCCTGCATTCGTTCGGTGAGGGAAGAACCGGTCAGGGTATACGCGGTTCCGCCCCCGATCAGGAGCACAGTTATGATTATGGTACGCAGAAGCCAGGCCCTGGGATGAGTGCCCAGCTGGAAGAGGAAGACGAGCAGCAGTAAAGGGCCCGCAATCAAGGCGCCCCGAACCCCGGCCAGAAGGGTTGCAGTCAAGCCCATGAGTACAGCTGCAATGGGGATGAGGACCAGAAGCTTGTGTTTCCTTTCAAAGAACTGTATTCCTGCCAGGCTGAGAAATCCCATGGCCATGCACGCATCTCCAAACACAATATGGTGGTATGCGCCTTCAATCCGTTCAACCCCCAGCATATAATAGGAAATGAGGGACCAGACACCCGCGAATATAGCTCCTGCACAGAGACTGTACCAGAAGGTTTCCGCTTTGAGCTTTGTGTGTACAAACAAATAATAAATAGGGATGAACAAGAGCAGTTTAATCTCGTGCCCGTATTGAAAATCGGATTGAAAGTTGTCTGGTGAGATCCAGTGCAGGGGCACGGAAAGAAGTCCCATGCCCAGGATTGCGGCAAAAGAGATCATGACCGCTTTTTCCGGCCAGGAGAAAGTGAGTTTTTGCTCTCGAGCATACCAGGCGTGAACGCCCAGAAGGGCAAGGAGTATCAAGGTTGCGCTCGCAGCGTGCCGGATCCACACTGCGGTCACCGGAAGGAGAAAAACAAGGACATTGACGGCTGTATGGTATGATCTGTTCGGCATAGAGAAGTGTGCTTTCCTTTGGAGGTGATATGAACTGGGTTTCTCAGAAAATACTTCATGCCAGGCACCGGATATTGGCCAAAACCTGATTTTTGTCAAGCATGCAGGAACAGTGACTTGGGAAGAATGAATTTGACGTATTTGTTCAGGCGAAAGCCCCTGCAACCTTGGCAAGCTTGTCAGGCCTATTTCGTTTATGTCTTATTCCAGATTGCGTTCAGGATAATTTGAATACTTGACACAACTATAGCGATATTTTCTTTTCAGTCATTTTCGCGAAAGCGGGAATCCAGTTCTTTTTGTCTCCAAAGAAAGTGAGGCTTTCCTCGATCATCTTGACTGCAAATTGGAATTACAATTTGACAATCCGGATCGGGTGCCCTAGGACAAAAGTCCTAGGCAGAAGATGTTCGGATATGTATTTATATGATATATTTGATTATCTTTTGGAAGCAAAGTAGAGAATAAGTTGCAAAAAAAATCGGGTGCGCTATATGACCCCTCATCCTCTGCCTCTTTCCCTGGCAGTTATTGTCCTAAATGAAGAACAAAATCTCCAGCGCTGTCTGCAAAGCGTTTCCGGGCTGGTTTCCGAGATAATCGTGGTTGATTCCGGGTCCACGGACAGAACGGTTGCCATTGCCGAGGAATTCGGGGCGAGGGTTTTTTATAATTCGTGGCCTGGACATGTGGCTCAGAAAAACTATGCCCTCTCCCTGTGCTCGCAGCCCTGGGTGCTGTCCCTGGATGCCGATGAAGCCCTGTCCGATCAGCTTTTTGCTTCCATTCAGAGCCTTTTTGCCCACAAGGAACAAGCCTGCGCCGGCTATTGGCTGAATCGGAAAACGTTCTATCTGGGAGCCTGGATAGAGCATGCCTGGTATCCGGAATGGCGGCTCAGGCTGGCCAAGCGGGACACGGCAGCTTGGCAGGGAACCAATCCCCACGATAAGCTCGTGGTCCATGGTTCCACCTCCAGCCTTTCCGGAGATATCCTGCACTACTCCTATACTGACTTGAACGATCACCTGAAGCGGACCATAGACTACGGCCGGATCGGGGCTGAAGCCGCTTTGGACCAAGGCAAGCGTTTTCATTGCAGCCAGCTTCTCTTTTCTCCATTCGGCCGCCTGGTGAAGAGCCTTCTTTTTAAGCAGGCCTGGAGAGACGGCTGGCGGGGTTGGATCATTGCCGTGTCCTCTTTTTTGACCTGTTTTGCCAAGTACGCCTTTATGTTTGAGCATTGGGCGACACGCGAAAAAGAAGCCTCATGTCCACGCCTGGAAGAAAAATACTGATCGTCGGCCCGGCCTGGGTCGGAGATATGGTCATGGCCCAGAGCCTGTTTGCAGCCTTGCAGGAAGCAGATCCAAGCACCCGGATCGATGTTCTGGCTCCTCAATGGAGCCTGCCCCTCCTGTGGCGCATGCCCGAAGTGAACAAGTGTATAGCGGTTCCGATCGAACATGGCCGGCTGGCCGTGGCCACCAGGCTGGGCTTGGGAAAAAGACTGCGCTCTGAACACTATTCCCAGGCCATAGTCATCCCCCGTTCCTGGAAGTCGGCCCTTGTTCCCTTGGGGGCCAAAATACCGGTCCGAACCGGTTTTCTGGGTGAGTTTCGACATCTTCTGCTCAATGATATCCGCAAGCTGGACCGTTCGGTCTTACATACGACCGTTGAGCGGTTTACAGCCCTGGGGCTTCCGGTCCAGGCCTCGATGCCACCGAAGATCAAGCAGCCCCGGCTGCGGGTTGATGCGGACAACGCACAGACCTTGATCAGGAAATTCGGGCTGGATCGCGAGCGGCGAATCGCCGGGTTTATGCCCGGGGCGGAATATGGGCCGGCAAAGCAGTGGCCCATTTCTCATTTCGCAGATTTGGCCCGTTTGCTCACAGATGAAGGGTGGCAGGTCTGTCTTTTCGGTTCACCAAAAGACCATGCCGTGGCCGAGGAAATCATACACCTGTGCCCTCGGCCCATTGTGAACTTATGCGGCAGGACGTCCCTTGAAGACGTCGTTGATATGATTGCCCAAACCGATGTGGCTGTGAGCAATGACTCGGGCTTGATGCATGTTGCAGCCGCGGTCGGGACCAGGGTGGCGGCGATCTTTGGTTCCTCCAGCCCGGAGTATACCCCTCCGTTAAGCGCAAAGGCTCAGGTCTTGACCGCAGAGATAGAGTGCCGGCCGTGCTTTCAGCGCCGGTGCCGATTCGGGCATTACCGCTGTTTGACTGAGATAGATCCCCAAGCGGTGTTCTCCAGGATTTGTTGACCACCCGTGCAGCAACTTTCTGTGCAGAATAAACGGCAGGGGCAACATTCAGCAATCAGGGTCGAAAAAAACATAGTTTTGCATGAAAAAGCCCTGGGTATTGCCTGTTGAGTGATGACTTGAGCTTTGTACACTTGGTTCTGCTTCCACCGTAGGCGTGTATACACAACACTAGAGATTCTTCAGTCGCTGCGCTCCTTCAGAATGACAAGAGGGACGGAACTGCAAAAAGTCGATTGATGTCAAGGCTGAGCCAAACTAGAGCCTCCCACCCATTGATTTTTCTGTCATCTGTCGTCTATCCTCTGTCGTCTGTCATCTGTCAGCGGGCCGCCATTCTTTCTTCTTGTCATTCTGAGCGAGTCTGTGAGCGAAGGATCTCTGATCAAAATGGATAATAAGCCTGGTTGGTTTTCTATGGAAATACTGGGTTCAGTTCTTAAGCAAGGACGCGGTTGTCCTCAGCCGCTGCCCATTTCTTCTCCAATGCAACCCTTCCGGTGAGGTATAGGAAGATCATTAATGTCTGTTTTCTCTGCCTGGAAGCACGTGCACATCCTGGTTGTCGGCGACGTCATGCTGGACAGATATGTCTGGGGACAGGTGGATCGCATCTCTCCGGAAGCACCGGTTCCTGTTGTCCTGGCCCGGGATACGACCGAGACCCTGGGCGGAGCAGGAAATGTGGCCGCAAATGCCGCCGCCCTTGGGGCCCAGGTGACAGTATTCGGGGTATGCGGCCGGGACGAGGCCAAGGGCAGGGTTGATCAGCTCTTGTCAGAGCGGGGTATTGCCAACAGCCTGATCAGCCTGCAGTCCATGCCCACGATCAGCAAGACCAGGATTATGGCCGGCAAACAGCAGTGCCTGCGCATCGACCAGGAAGACACAATCACCCTGAGTTCCGCCCAAGAGGCGGAGCTGGTACACAGGCTGGGTGAAGCCATGAGGCCACAGACGGTGTGCATCATCTCCGATTACGGGAAAGGGCTTGTGTCCTCAACTTTGTGCCGGGCCATTGTGGACCAGGCGCGCAGCGCATCCTGCCCTGTGCTTGTCGATCCCAAGGGAAGAGACTGGGAGCGGTATCGCGGCGTAGACTGCATCACTCCCAACAGCTTGGAGTTTGCCCAATATGCAGATCTAGGGGGAGCAGACGGGAGTCTCTTGAGCAGAACCGGGCAAGACGTGTGCAGCCGTCTAGGGCTTTCCAGCCTCCTGATTACGCGCGGGGCGCAGGGCATGCTTTTGGTGGGCCGGGATTTTGATCCAGTGAACATTCCCACCCAGGCCAAGGAGGTCTTTGATGTCTCCGGGGCCGGGGATACTGTGATCGCGGCCTTGGGCCTCGGCCTGGGGGCGGGCATGAGCTGGGAGCAGGCCGCCCGGATGGCCAATGCGGCGGCGGGTATAGTTGTCGGCAAGGTGGGCACCCAGCCGGTATGGGCTCATGAGCTGGAACGGGCCTTGACCCGGCAGGACTATGGCACCCCCAAGGTGGTGTCCACGGAAAAACTGGCCCAAGAGGTACAGACCTGGCAGCATGCCGATCAATGTGTGGTTTTTACCAATGGGTGTTTTGATCTTTTGCGTCACGGCCATATCAGGCTGTTGCAGCAGGCTGCTTCTCTTGGGCAGCGCCTGGTGGTAGGGCTGAACTCAGACGCCTCGGTGCGCAGGATCAAGGGCCCTGAACGCCCGGTCTTGGGCCAGCAGGACCGGGCCACCATCCTGGCCGCTCTGGAATGCGTGGACCGGGTTGTGATCTTTGCTGAGGACACGCCGGAACGGTTGTTGAGGGAGATACAGCCTGACGTCCTGGTCAAAGGAGGAGATTATCGGGAAGATGAGGTGGTTGGCCGGGATATTGTCAAGGGCAGAGGGGGCAGAGTGGAGATCATACCCATAGCCGACCAGGTAAGTACCAGCGATTTGATCCGGTCTATTTTACGTCAGAATGGCACAGCATGCGGTTGAAGTTCTCATGGAAAAATAAGGATACTGAATCAAGCCACCCTCCCCTAACCCCTCCCTTGAATGCTGCCCAAAGCGGCAGCATAGAGGGGAACCAGTAAGGAGTCACCTCCTTTCACGAACTGCTGTCTTCAATCTGAACGCCCAAAGCCGATCCAAAGGCAATCAAATCCTGATAGCCTTTTTCTACAATATAATGGAGCACACTGCTGTCTAATTGTTGGTATTGGTGGATGGCTATATTTCGAAACCCAGTCATGGCCACCAGGGACTGGCGCAGCTGAGTGCTGATCATTCCCGCCTTTTCCAAGAAGATAAAGGCGTCTCCACTGCTTTGGGGTACTCCCAGCCGCTGCTTGGCCACCACATGCATAGCCAAATCAATCGCCGCCTGACAGGCTCGTTCAATATTTAAGGTCAAGGCATCAACATGGGTGTAATCTTCCAGATCTGGATCTGCCCTGTACTCTTCATGCATACGTCGGATGCATCGCTCAATGATTGCAGCTTTGTTCCAGACAATGTCATCAGGCTGTATAGGCATGTTCAACTTCCCGCCTGGCAGTTCGCAGTTCAAGATACAGGCCCAAGGCAGTAGCCACGAACATATCGTGAAAATACTGGTCCTTGCAAAACAGGCATTCGCCTTGTAAAAGCGCCTCCTTGGCGTAAATAAGATTATGCGTGCTCAAGATTCCAATGTCCACTGTACGGGAACAATACGCTCTGAGTTGACTGCTCAAGTGCAGAAGGTCCATCTGGCTGAAGCTGCGACCCTGGGTCGGAAGCAAAGCAATGTCAAGGTCACTGTCCCCACGCAACCGGCCCGTGACAGCTGAACCCAAAGCGTAGGCTGCAGATATCCTCTCGTCTTTTTCCAGGCAATCAGCGATTTCTTTGACTTCTGAGTTGATATAAACCACTGTTCTCTCCCGTTTGGCGAATTACCCTCATGCCCTGGCGGGCACGCTTGCGCTAACGAAGCATACAAATGATTTCGATACCGATCCCGATACCGATTGGGAACAGGCAAGAAATCGGTTACCCAATCAGATCCTGATAACTATTAACTAATAACAGTTTTTCATACAAATGTCTCTATCATAGCGGCAGCATGATGTCTTTTTATCTTACCGAGGGAAGGCTGGAGCTGCAAGCAAAAGACGTCTCCAGGTCCGTGAAATGTGTCCTGATTGACTCCAGAACAAAACGTGAGTACTTTGACAATATTGCCCAATATCTGTGCAAAATTGGTCTGTGCAGTAGGAAGCTGAGCATAAAGCACATCAAAACAGGCATTTGCAAGACAAAAATACATTTTGCTGACCGCCTCAAGCAATTCGAACATAGAGGTTCATGTCCATGAGTCAATTTGAGCAGCTGGATGTACGCCAGGTGCAAACTTACTCAGCCCGAACCCGGAACTCCAAGGTCCAATCTGAGGCTGAGGCCAAGCCTTTGCGGGCCGGAATGAACGTGAGTCAATTCCTGCAGTCTTTACCCCGGATCATGAAGGCTCAGGAGCTTTTCGAGATTGCCAAAGCAGTTGTTCGGGCCAGAGAGAACGGCAAGCCGGTGTTGGCCATGCTGGGTGGACATGTGATCAAGACCGGGTGTGCCCCTGTGTTGGCCGACTTGATGGAGCATGGTTTTATCACCCATGTGGCCGGCAACGGATCCATGGCCATCCACGATACAGAGCTGGAAATCCTGGGCCAGACTTCCGAGGATGTAGCCGCTCAGTTGCAAGACGGTTCATTCGGAATGGCCTATGAAGTGGCAGAGGTCTTGAATTCCAGCGCCAAATCAGCCCAGCAGGAAGAACTTGGATTTGGAGAGGCCTTGGGCCGGAGTCTGTGCACAAAACAAAATCATCATGTTGCACGTTCCTTGGTGGCCAAAGCCTTTGACCATAAAGTGCCCTGTACGATTCATGTGGCTTTGGGAACAGATATTGTTCATCAGCATCCTTCAGCAGATGGAGCTGCTATTGGCGACGCTTCCCTGCGGGATTTCCGTATCCTGGCCAATACTGTCTCTCAACTTGGGGGCGGGGGAGTAGTCCTCAATTTTGGTAGTGCCGTGATCATGCCTGAAGTCTTTTTGAAAACCCTGGCTGTAGCCAGAAATGTAGGCTATCCTGTCCATGGGTTCACTACTGCCAATTTGGACATGATCCAACACTACCGCCCAACAGTGAATGTGGTCCAGAGGCCGGTGCTTGGATCAGGAAAGGGTTATGCCCTGACCGGACACCACGAGATCATGATTCCTTTACTGGCGGTTGCCATATATGAGCAGATATAGGATGTAAGATGTATTTCGTCTTGTCAGGAGGAGGGCAATGTCTACAAGCGGTGATAATAAGATTCCTGAAGCATTGGCCAAGGAAATAATGGAACAGGCCCGAAAAGCGGATGTTTATAAAGTTATTCTGTTTGGTTCACATGCCTACGGGAATCCTCAAAATGATAGTGATCTTGATTTATATATAATCTCAAAGAAACGTTACCTCCCGCAGAGTTACCAGGAGAACATGAATCATTATCGTTCGATATCTCAGTATTTTAGATCATTGAAAAAAAATTATCCTGTTGATCTCATCATTCATACTTATCCTATGCATAAGAAGTTTCTTGATCTGAACAGTAGCTTTTCGCGCCAAATCATGAATCATGGAAAAGTCTTATATGAAGCAGATAACTCGTGAGTGGTTTCAGGCTGCTTATGATGATATATTGATTATTGAAGAAATCATAGACAAAGAGTATTTGTCTCATATTGTAGCTTTTCATGCGCAACAAGCAATTGAGAAGTCTTTTAAGGCGGTTTTAGAAGAATATACAGACAATGTGCCTAAAATTCATCAGTTGGAAAGACTATCGAGCCTTGTAAGTTCTTGCCTAGACATTGAATTTGATGAAGAAAATGATTTTTTTGAGGAATTGGATAAGTTGTACATAGATGCCAGATATCCAGGAGAATTTGGACTCCTTCCACAAGGAAAGCCCTCCCTTGATGATGCAAAGAGGTTTTATGATCTAGCTCATGGATTGTATGATTTTTTGCAAGATCGTCTTTTGTAATTAAAGCCTGGCAGAGCAAAAATGATATACATGCGATGTAAATTTTTGATTCAGGCTGGAGTAATATAGCGTGCTAACTGTGGAACTTGAGACCATCCAGGAGCTCATTGCCCAGGGCAAGGCGGAAGAACTGGCCGCCATGCAGGAACAAGTGGACCTGCACCCTGCGGACTGGGCCGATTTTCTGGAACAATTGCCCCATGAAGAACTGGCCAGGTATATTGAGCTCGTGGGCCCAGAGATGGGGCTGCCCATTTTTGAGTTTGTATCCTTTGAAGCCAAAAAAGCGGTCATCGAGATCCTGCCCAAGGATGTCCTCGGCCGGCTGATCACCTTGATGAGCCCGGACGACCGGGCCGATCTGGTGGAGGAAGTGGACGAGTCCATGAAGGAACGGATTCTATCCCTTCTCTTCCAGGCAGAACGCCAGAACCTGCTCAACCTTTTGAGCTATCCGGAAAACAGTGCCGGGGCGTATATGACCACGGAATACGCCCTGCTTCGGATGGACGATACTGTTCAGGACGGTCTGGATCAGATCCGTCTTCAGGCCCCGCGCAAAGAGAATGTGTATTATATCTATGTGGTGGACACCTCCTTCCACTTGGTGGGATTTATCTCCTTGCGCCGGCTGATAATGGCCAGACGCGGGGAATATATCCGGGACATTATGGATAAGCGGGTCATTTCCGTCCAGGTAGACGACGATATCGAGGAAGTGGCCGAAAAGATGCGGCATTACGACTTTCTGGCCATGCCGGTGGTTGATGATCAGGAGCGCCTGGTGGGGCTGATCACCTTTGACGATATCTACGACGTGATCCAGGAAGAGGCCACTGAAGACATGTACTATCTGGCCAACCTGGATACTGACGAGTCCGTCCAGTCCCCTTTGTATCGGTCGGTCAAGCTACGGATCCCCTGGCTGATGTTCAATTTGCTCACTGCACTGTTGGTGGCGACGACTGTGCATCAGTTTTCAGATACCATTTCGCAATACGTAGCCCTGGCGGTCATGATGCCGGTGGTCGGTCTGCTCGGAGGCAACGCCGGAAACCAGTCCCTGACCGTGGTGGTCCGGGCCCTTGCCCTGGGAGAGATCGATCTGGGACAGCACTGGAAGGTCCTGCTCAAGGAGCTGGCGGTCGGATTGTGCAACGGATTAATGGTCGGCCTAGTCATCGGAAGCATCGCCTATTTCTGGTACCAAAATATTTGGCTGGCCTTTATCCTGGTTATCGCCATGACCGCGAATCTGCTTATCGCAGGTTTGTTCGGGTCTATGGTCCCAATTATCCTCCGCAAGCTGAACCTGGATCCGGCTTTGGGCTCAAGCATTTTTGTGACCACTGCCACGGATGCCGGGGGGTTTTTCATTTTTCTGGGACTGGCCACATTGCTTCTGCACCACCTGCTGGCCGGCTAGGAAGATGCGCTTATGAAAACCGGAAGCGATTCTCAGCGTAACCAATTGACGGCTCTTCGACACAGACAGTGGAATTGCCTACATAAGAGTTTGCCGTCTCTTCTGTGTGCCGTGAGCGGCAGGCCCGCACATTTTCTTGGTCCCGCCAAAAGGGGGAAACCCGGCACTCACGTGCATGATAAACTCACTCAAACAAAAAGTAGTGAACTGCACGTGAGTAGCCGGGAGGGGGCAGGGATCCCCCTTTGGCGGGGCTTAGAAAATACCGGGCCGAAAGTGGGCACACAGCAGAGATGGCAAACTCCAAAAATCCACAGGCTACGTCGAAGACCCCAATTGACATACTGGCCATTGCGAACAGCTGAAAGATGCATGGCAATCTCACCCTCACTCCCGGGATCGCTTTGCTCGCAATGAGCATTGAGAATTGCTCGGCTTTCATGAAACACATCCTGGCCTTCGTCGGGCACCAGGGATTCGCCCTAATGTAAGCTGGATCAGGAGTGACTGAGGAGTATGGACTACCAGGTTTTTTCTTTGTCTCAAGCAGAAAAAGATTCCCTGGTCCGGGATATCGGTCGTGTCCTGCAGGAGTATGTGGAAATCATGTATGCCTATGTACATGGTTCTTTTGTTCATGAACCTCACTTTCGGGACCTGGACATTGGAGTCTGGTTGTATCCTGAGTTGGTACCTGAAAAAACATTTTCCTATGAAGATACTGTAGCCCAAAAAATTATATGCAAAACCGGAATGATATATCCCGCCGATGTTCGTATTTTAAATCAGACATCAATCCCTTTTCAGTACAAAGTTTTTCAAGGGGAACTTGTAGTAGACCGGGATCCAGAAACAAGATGTGAACGTATAGAATACATTGTGAGTCGCTATCTGGATATGCGCCCGGTTCTCAACCATGCCATTCGCGAGGTTTGCTCCCGTGAGTCTTGATGGAGATCGAATACGAACCAAGCTTCAGGATATAGTTCGGGCCAAGGACAGATTGCAGCGCATCCAAGCTCTGGGAAGGGATTCTTTTCTCTCAGATGAAGACAACCAGGACATTGCCAGATCCAGATTGCTTGTTGCTACAGAAGCGGCGCTGAATATCTGCTATCACACTGCGGCCAAAAAACTACACAAAGTGCCTGAAGAGTATGGACAGTGTTTTCAATTATTGGGGGAAGCCGAGCTTATTCCCCAAGACTTAGCCTCCCGGTTGGCAATGATGGCCAGATTCCGCAACAGGCTGGTGCATATGTATTGGGATGTTGATTATTCCCAGGTATATGAAATTCTCTCAGAAAGCTTGAGCGATTTGGATGAGTTCTCACGACATGTGGCCACATGGTTGTGAATTTGTATCAATAGCGGTCAATACATGAATGTGGTTGGGAGGGGGGCATGAACCCACAGGGAGAGGATCCGTACCTGGAAGCCCGGATGGGCATGGTGGAACGGCAGATCAAGGCCCGGGGGGTGACCAATCCTTTGGTCATCAAGGCCATGCAGGAAGTGCCCCGGCACGAGTTTGTGCCCGAGCCCGACCGCAGACTGGCCTATGCCGACCGGCCGCTGCCCATCGGCCGGGGACAGACCATTTCCCAGCCCTATATTGTGGCCTACATGACCGAGCTGCTCCGTCTGTGCGGCGGAGAAAACGTTTTGGAAATCGGGACCGGCTGTGGATATCAGGCCGCGGTGCTCAGCCGCATTGCCCGGACCGTATACAGCATTGAAGTCTATCCTGAGCTTGCGGACCGGGCCAGGGACAATCTGCGCCGCCTGGGGTACGACTCCATTGAGATAATCTGCGGGGATGGAACCATGGGCTGGCCGGAACATGCGCCTTATGACGGGATCATCGCCACTGCTTCCGGCCCGGATGTCCCTGATCCCCTCAAGGAGCAGCTGGCCATGGGCGGGAAGCTGGTCATGCCGGTCGGGGAGTACAGGTTCGGGCAGTACATCACCCGGGTGACCAAGGGCAAGGGGGATCACTTCAACCAGGAACGTCTGCTGGATGTGGCTTTTGTTCCCCTGATCGGGAAGCACGGCTGGCCGAAATAACCCATAATGCCTGCGAAGGCGCAGGCACAAATTTCTGGGTCCAAGAGCCAAAAAGCGAATACTCAGTTTTTGCCCATGCCCCAAGCATCTGCATTCACATTCTCTCCCCAGGAGTATCCCGATTCTCCGGGCTGCTATCTGATGAAGGACGGGTCCGGGCGGATCATCTATGTGGGTAAGGCCAACAGCCTCAGGAACCGGGTGGGTTCCTACTTTCGTTCTCCGGAGCATCTTCCGGCCAAGACCAGAGTGATGATGGGCAGGGTGGCCGGGATCGACATACTCTGCACTCACTCCGAAAAAGAGGCTCTGCTCCTGGAAGCCAGCCTGATCAAGAAGCATCGTCCCAGATACAATATTGTCCTGCGTGACGACAAGTCATATATCCTGTTCAGGCTGGATGCCCAGGCCACGTATCCCCGACTGAGCCTAACCCGAAAAGTGACCAAAAACGGGGACATGTATTTCGGTCCCTTCACCTCAGCCCAGGCCGCAAGGCAGACCCTCAAGGTCGTGAACCGGATCTTCCCCCTGCGCAAATGCAAGGACACGACCTTTCGCAATCGGACCCGACCATGTCTGCAACACCATTTGGGGCGCTGTCTTGCTCCCTGTGTGTACGATGTCGATCCTGCGGAGTATGCCCAGATGGTGAAGAATCTGCGGCTGTTTCTTTCCGGCCGTTCGCGGGATCTTGTCTCCAGGCTGCAACGGGAGATGCACCAGGCGTCCGCAGAGCTGGCCTTTGAAAAGGCGGCATCCATCCGGGACCAGGTCCGGGCCATCGAACAGACGGTGGAGCAGCAGACCGTTGTCCTCCCCCATGAGGAGGATTGCGACGTTTTGGCTCTGGCTGAGACGGACCGGGAGCTGGTGGTGGGCATGAGCTTTATTCGCCAGGGTAAGCTTTTAGACCATAAAACCTTTTTTTGGACCAATGAGCAGGCGGACGACCTGCAGGTGGAGCAGGACGAGCGGGTATCCAAGGACTTAGAAGGTGGCTTGAAGCCGGATCAGGACTGCGTGGAGCCCCACATGTCCGGCGGAGAGGATGTGCTGCGCACGGTTCTGTTGCAGTTCTACACCCCGGAGAAGTTCATCCCCCAACGAATCATCCTTCCTTTTCAGCTCAGCGATCCGGACGTGGAAAATATTTTGTCTGAGCGGCGGGGCGCTCCGGTGCATCTGGTCCCGGCCTGGCGCCAGCAGGACAAGAATCTGATCGACTTTGCGCGGACCAATGCCCTGCAGGCCAGGAGCGATGACAGCGAACAGCAATTGCTGCGCAATTTGAGCCGGAAGCTGGGTGCCAGGGGGCTGGAGCGGATTGAAGGGGTGGATGTCTCCCATCTTGGAGGTCAGGGAGTGGTCGTGGGTCAGGTGGTTGCGGAAAGAGGCCGGCTTGAGCCGGAGGAGTACCGGCAATACACCTTTCCCGATCTGGAAGGGAGCAGGGACGATTATGCCGCCCTGGCCGCATGGGTGGAACGCAGAATCAGGTCCGGACCCCCCTGGCCGGACCTGGTGCTCATTGACGGGGGAAAAGGGCAGCTTTCGGCTGTGCACCGCACTCTCGAGCAGGCTTGGAGCACGCAAGGGATGCCGCCTGAAGACAGACAGGGATCATGGGCCTTGGCCGCCCTGGCCAAAGGGGCGAGGAGGCAGGGGGAGCTGGAGGAACGGGTCTTTGTGCCCGAGCGCAAGAACCCCATTTCCCTGCGCCCGGGAAGCAAGGAGCTCTTGCTCTTGCAGCAGATCAGGGACGCCGCCCACCGGTTTGTCCTCAGCCGGCAGAAGCGTTCCAGGACCAGACGGGTCCTGGACAGCAGGCTGGAAAAGCTGCCCGGGGTTGGACCGCGCACTGCGCGTTTGCTGTGGGACAGATTCGGTTCTGTCCAGGCTATGCTTCAGGCCGATCCGGCCCAATTTGAATCCATACCCGGGATTGGACCGCACAAAGCGAAGAAGCTGCATGCCGCACTGCACAGCCATGAGAAATTGGGGTCTTCGACGTAGCCTGTGGATTTTTGGAGTTTGCCATCTCTTCTGTGTGCCCACTTTCGTCAAGGAATGCCGTTTCGGCATACGTCTTTATTTCCGGTCTGGATCCGCAAATGGCGCCTGGCTGAATACCGGGCTGCCGGATTCGTGTCCGGCCCAGGGCTGAGCCGGGGTATATTGCCGCAAGGCCTTGAGCTGGGCCACCTGGTCCCAGCTGCCGTGCTGCCGGCAGTGGCGCAGTCGGGTTAAATCCAGACTGACAATGCTGGCTGTGGGCTGTTCTCCGGCGGCGAACAAGGTGTGCCCTTCCGAGGATACCGCCAGGGATCGCCCGCCGAGGGTATAGTGCCCGTATTCCCCAGAACCGTTCATGTAGATATAGTAGGCCTGGTTTTCCATGGCCCGGGCGTATTTGATGCATTCGTAAGCTTTGGGGATGCTGTCCGGGTCCATGGAGAGCTGAATAAGGACTTCCGAGCCCATTAGGGTCAAGGTGCGGCTGATTTCCGGAAAATCGGCGTCAAAGCAGATCTGCAGCCCGCAGCGGACATTGGGCTGCTGCATATCAAAGGTCAGGTATTCTCTGCCCGGGATGGTCCCTGCCTCCAGATCCGTATCCCACGGAACCATTTTCTTGTACATCCCGGCCAGATTCCCCTCCGGATCCAAAACCGGAGCTGCATTGGAAAAGCCGCCGCCGGGCTCGGCCAGCTTCAAGCTGCCGGGTATGAGCCAGGCCTGAAGGGAGGCGGCCAGGGTTTGCAGGGCTTTTATTTCAGGGCCAGCTGGGTCCAGGATTCGGTCCGGGGAGATGCCGAACTCAACGCCGATTATCAGATGCGGCCGGCGGGGATCGCGACACAGTCCCTTGGCCCTGGCTTCGAAATAGCGGATGTTTGTGTCCGGATTCCGGCTGATGGGCATTTGAATCATGCCCAGATGCAACATGTCAGACATAGATCTTCCTGTGGGGTTTTGTGCTGGTTGGGAGAACGCCTCTTCGAGACGTCAGGCGGTTCTTTGACTCACGAAATATGGGCACACTTCACATGGCACAGGCAGCGGAAAAGAGCCGGGTCAGGCCAAGGCAGCCGCCACGGAGGCGAGCAGGGATTCCAGCTCAGCCTCGGCCCGACGCATTGACCGCTCTGAATCAAAGGCCGAATCCAGCTCGTCCAGGATGGTGGAAAAGCGGGACGTCCCGGTGAGCATTCGGGGATACCGGGTGCCGGGCCGCATATACTCCCCGTCTTCAAAGACATAGTGACAGGGGCCGGGAGACCGGGCGGACCTGTAGGGCCATGTTTCCTTGAGCTCCAAAAGGGGCTGAATGTGCTGCGCAGCTGATGTGCCGGTCTGGAAATCGTTTGCTGTGATCTTCCGGCCCAGCCTGTTCTCCAGGTCGGCAAACAGGGCTTGCAGGAGTCTGTGCTCGGTTATGAGCAGGCCGTAGATATACCAATTGGGGGCGGTAGTCTGGACCACCAGC
Source organism: Desulfovermiculus halophilus DSM 18834 (assembly GCF_000620765.1). NCBI lineage: Bacteria > Pseudomonadati > Thermodesulfobacteriota > Desulfovibrionia > Desulfovibrionales > Desulfohalobiaceae > Desulfovermiculus > Desulfovermiculus halophilus. The sequence goes on along the minus strand of NZ_JIAK01000009.1, from coordinate 10,702 downwards.
TTGTATCTGGCCGGCAGGCGATAAGAGACAGGGCAGAAGTACAAGCGGCAGGCAGCTGCCCCGTAATAGCTGTATCCCCGAAGGTCCAGCCCTTTGTTTTCCGGGATCAGGGGGTGCAGCAGACATCCGACCCGGCTCTGGTGTGCACCGATCAATCCGAGAAAGGGGCAGTGATGGAAGTGGGGGTAGGGCCGGTCATCTCCCAAACAACGCAGCTCCTGAAGGGCAAAATCGTCCAGGTCGTCCTCGGTGCGCGGAATGAATCGAAAACGAGCAGTCCTGTCCTGCAGAAGAGATTCAAGGTGCGGCCGGGACAGATGGGGGATATTGTACAGACCGCAGCACGCGCCGCAGGAAATGGTCTCACTGACCTGACACAAATAAACCTGGCCCGGGATTTCAGTGCTCATATCCATCAGGGTTCGGGTTCGCCTGGGGCTGGACCTTCCATAGTGGTGCCGGCAATTGTTTGCAAATGATGCAGTCTTTTGTCAATCTCCCGGCATGGCTTTCTCCCCGCATGCCTGCATAGGACTCGGGTTGTAAGCCGACTCGGGCCCGAAGGGGGAATATGCAAATCCGCATGCCTGCCAAGGAGCAGGCACGCTTGGGCTCGCGAAGCATGAACATACTACTACAGCATACAGAACCCAGGAAGGAGGAGTTATGAAAAGCGATTCAGTTGCCCTTATCTATTTCTCTCCAACCTCCACAACCAAACAGGTGCTGGAATATATTGCCCAGGGGATCGCAGCGGAGACAACAGAACACATCGACCTAACATTGCCGGCATCACTGAAGGGCCTGGAAAATGGGCTCGCGGTTAGCGCCGATGTCGCTCTGCTGGGAGTGCCGGTCTATGCCGGTCGGGTCCCGCCCGTAGCTGCGCAAAGGCTGCAACGGATTCAGGGGCAGGGAGTGCCGGCCGTGGTTGTGGCAGTATACGGCAACAGGGCCTATGAAGATGCCTTGGTGGAGCTCAAGGATCTCGCTGCCGGCTGCGGGTTTGTCCCAATAGCCGGAGGGGCCTTTATCGGCGAACACTCTTTTGCTACCAACCAACGGCCCATTGCCAACGGACGCCCTGATGACGCGGATGCAGCCGAGGCCAGATCATTTGGGGTCAAGATAGGGGATACCCTGGCCTCGGTGTCATCCGTTACAGAGTTCGGCACCCTGCAGGTCCCGGGAAATGTGCCTTACAAAGATCGTCCGGAATTGAAGAAGGTAGCTCCTGTGGTTGATCAGGAGACCTGCATCCTGTGCGGGACCTGCGAGGAGAGCTGTCCCAGCGGGGCCATCAGTATCGATGAGGCTGTTCACCCGGATCCCGAGTCCTGCATTCTGTGCCACGCCTGCGTCAAGAACTGTCCCACATCGGCTATAGCCTTTCAGGCTCCCCCCCTTGAAGAGATGGCTGAAAAGCTGAGCCGTGAATGCCGGACCCGGCAGGAGCCGGAGATCTATCTGGCCATCAGCGGGTAGGTTCAGTCTTTGCGCTTTGCCCGCAGGGCCTGCTGCAGCTTTTGGCCCAGGATGCCCATCTCCGGCCCATCCTCCGACGGTGCGTGGGCTTTCCAGTCCTCGGCCTGGGAGGCGTCAGCCGGGGCCAGGGTTATTCGCCGGCTGTCCGGGTCAATGGATTCAATCCGGACCGGAACCCCGTCTCCGGCCTTGAGCTTGTCCCACTGGACCTCGGGAGCCGTCCCGGCCTCCTGCCGAAGCTTGGATCTCGGCAGGAGGCCGATCACTCCTGCCTCCAGCTTGACGAAAAGTCCAAATTGCTCCTCTTTTTCCACAGTGCCCTGGACCACCTGTCCGGGTGCGTATCGCTGACCGATGCCTTCCCAGGGGTCGCCTTCGGCATCGCGCATGCTCAAGGAAATCCGCCTGGACTGAAGGTCGATATCCTTTATCTTGACCGGGATGGTCTGGCCGGGAGAGACCTCGTCTTCAGGTTTGTGCACCCGTTTGAAATAGCTCATTTCACTGATGTGCACCAACCCCTCGATACCCGGGGCTATTTCCACAAATACCCCGAAAGGTGCGGTCCTGGACACAGTCCCGGAAACCACGCTTCCGGCTTGAAAATGTGGAGCCGCGTCCTCCCATGGATCGGTTTGGGCCTGTTTCATGGACAGCTGAAGCCTGGGCTGTCCCTTGTTCTGTTCTTCCATGCCCAGGAATTTGACCTGGACGTTTTCTCCGGGGGCCGTCACCTCCTCCGGGGCGATATTCCTGGACCAGGACATCTCTGAAATGTGGACCAAGCCTTCCAGGCCGGGGGCAATTCGGACAAACGCCCCGAAGGGGGCCAGCCTGGTTACCGTGCCGGAGAGGATATCTCCGGTGGAGACCGTCTCCTGCAGCCTGCTCAGGGATTCGTCCCGCTCCTTTTCCTGCAGGGCGCGTCTGGAGACCACAATATTTCGTCCCCGTTCTTCAACCCGGGTGATCAGAAAGTCGTACACTGCACCGACCAGGTCCTCGGATTCATCCACCGGCCGGATGTCGATCTGACTCAAGGGGCAGAATGCACTTTGGCCCATGACCCTGACCCGGAATCCCCCCTTGCATGTCTGCTGGACCTTGCCCTGAACCGGGATGCGGCTGTGCATGGCCTGCTCCAGCTGCTCCAGGCCGCCCTCGGCCGCGCCCATGGTCCGGCCCAGCCTGATCTCGTTGTGCCGCCTTGAAAGGACGAAAAGCTCCAGCTCATCGCCTTCAGCATAGGGGAAGCGGCCCTCTTCATCCACAAGGTCCTGCTTGTCCACCACACCGTCGATCTTGGTCCCGGTATCCACGTAAGCCTGGTCTTTGCCCACAGCAATGATCCGGCCCTGGATCCGGTCGCCTACCTTGAGCTCTCGACCCACGGAAAACTCGCTGTCCTCAATGAGCTGAGCAAAACTTTTTTCTTGGCTGTCCTCAGTCATGGACCTGTTTTCTCCTTATCTCTTGGAAATACACATACATTGAAGTGCTGAAAGGAGCGGTGCAGATGATGTCTTCGACTCCTTCAGGGATTCACAAGTGGGTACATGGGTACGCCGGAAGTCTCTTGGTGTCAATCTAATCATGGGCGGCACGGGGCGGGGCAAAGCTTGAGCATCGCCTTTTTTTTCTATAGGCTTTTGGGTGTTCCAGGCGTTCACCCTTTTCATCCCTCGACAACCTTATCCCCAGAGTCTTCTGTGGCCTTGCGGAGCGGCAAATCCATGCACGAGCTTGATACCATCTTTTCTCCAGAGTCCTTGGCGGTCATCGGGGCCTCAGCCACCCCGGGCAAAGTGGGTCACGACATATTCAGGAATATCCTGCGCGGGGAGTACACAGGGGTTTTGTATCCGGTGAACCCCGGAGCCAAGTCGGTGCTCAGCGTCAAGGCCTACCCGACTGTGCTGGATATCCCCGGCCAGGTGGACATGGCCATGATTATTCTGCCCCCGAAGTACGCCCTGGAGGCTGTCGGTCAATGCATTGAAAAAGGAGTCAAGGGGCTGGTGATCGTCTCCGCAGGCTTCCGGGAAGTGGGCGGAGAAGGCCGGGAGGTTGAGGACAAGATCGTGGACATGTGCCGGGAGTCCGGGGTGCGTTTAATCGGTCCCAACTGCCTGGGGGTTATCAATCCCGTTTCTTCGGCCAGCCTGAATGCCAGTTTTGCAACCCGGATGCCGGAACCGGGCAATATTTCCTTTATCTCCCAGAGCGGAGCACTGTGCACCTCGGTTCTGGACGTGGCAGCCGACAGGCAGTTCGGGTTTTCCAAGTTCATCTCCATCGGAAACAAGGCGGATGTTGATGAGCTTGATCTGCTGGAGTATCTACATCAGGATCCGGATACAGATGTCATATTGATGTATATCGAGGAGCTGCGGCGGGGAGCGGAGTTTATACAAAAGGTCAAGGAGATAACCTCCGGGCCCAGGCGGACTCCGATCCTGGCCATCAAGTCCGGACGGACCACAGCCGGTGCGAGTGCCGCTTCATCTCATACCGGCTCTCTGGCCGGATCCGAGGCTGTCTACGATGCAATCTTTGAACAAAGCGGGATCATCCGGGTTGATTCCATCAACGACCTCTTTGATTTTGCCGGGGTTTTTACCTACAAGCAGCAGAGCAGACTGGGTAAAGTGACCCGGAAGCTCCCGGCCGGAAACCGGGTGGCCATTGTTACCAATGCCGGCGGCCCGGGGATCGTGGCTACGGACATGACGGTCTCTTCCGGGCTGCAGCTCGCAAAGTTCAGCGATGAGACCATCGAGACCCTGGACAGCCATCTGCCCAGCACGGCCAATCTGAACAATCCGGTGGACATCATCGGGGATGCGGCCCAAGAACGCTACGAACACGCCCTGCAGGCCGTGATCAGGGACGAGGGAGTGGATGGGGCGGTGGTTATCCTGACTCCCCAGTCCATGACCAATGCCCTGGCGACTGCCGAGGCGGTGGTCAAGGTGGCCCGGGAATCGACCAAACCGGTTATTTGCTGCTTCATGGGGGTGGTTGACGTATCCAAAGGGGTGCAATATTTGCAGGAACAAGGGTATCCCGTCTTTCGCTTTCCGGAGAACGCAGCCAAGGCCTTCGGCGTATTGTACCGCTTTTCCAAATGGATCAACCGGCAGCAGCTGGCTGAGTTCACCCAGGACAACGACAGGCAGGAAGCCGAACGGATTATCCGGGAGTGCCTGGATCAGGGCAAGACCAGCCTGGGGGAGCTGGACGGGCTCCGGCTCCTGCAATGTTATGGCTTTGACGTCCTTCCCACCGAGCTGGCTTCCAGCGCTTTGAAGGCCGGAGAGCTGGCCGAAGGGATGGGGTTTCCGGTGGTCATGAAGATCGTCTCACCCCAGATCCTGCATAAGTCTGATGCAGGCGGGGTGGTGGTGAATGTCGGGGACAAACAGGAAGCTGAGCAGGCCTTTGACACGATCATGGCCAATGCCCGAGAATATGATTCCGAGGCAACCCTGGAAGGTGTTCTGGTCCAGAAAATGGCTGAAAAGGGGCAGGAAGTCATTCTGGGGCTTAACCGGTATCCTATCTTCGGACCGCTGCTCATGTTCGGCCTGGGCGGCATCTTTGTCGAGGTCTTCAAGGATGTGTCCTTTCGTCTTGCTCCGGTCGGGCGGAACGAGGCCAGGCGGATGGTCCGGGGAATCAAGGGATATAAGATGCTGACCGGATTCCGGGGCCAAGAAAAAGCGGATGTGGAAAAGATCGAAAAGCTCTTGGTCGGCTTATCTGACATGGCTCTGCATCATCCTCAGATCCAGGAGATGGACATCAATCCGCTTATGGTTCACGCTCAGGGCAAGGGAGCGACAGTCGCCGACTGCCGGATTATTCTGGAAGATGTGAAGTGATGCAGGCATCAGACCGAGCACGCTCGCTGCCTGGTTACACCCAGGAGCGGGCAGCAGCGCACAAAAGGTTCGTTTCAGTGCAGACGTTCTTCGGGTATCGTGCAATGGCAGCCTCGTTTTTCTTCAACTCCAAGTGTTCAAAGGAGGGCGTATGGTCAAAGCATTCATCAAACGCGTTGTGCCAGAGGACAAGGCCAGGGAGATGATTCCCTTGTTTCGGAAAATGCGGACTCTGGCCATGCAGCAGCACGGCTACATTTCCGGTGAAACCTTGCGTAATGTGGATCGGGAAGATGAGTATCTTGTGGTCAGCATGTGGAATTCCCTTCGGGATTGGCAGCGCTGGCTGGAGAGCAAGGAGCGGCAGGAAGTGCAGAAGGAGATTGACGAACTGCTGGGAGGAAAAACTGAGTATTCCCTGTACCATACCGGGTTTTCAGAGTAAGATCCGGCTGTACGTCGGTTCACTTCAAAAGGCCGCCCCGGAATTCCGGAGCGGCCTTTTGTTATGAGCCATGTCTAGCGATCCATTGGGTCAGCTCGCGGGGATCATTGGACTTCATAATACGTGCAAGCTCATCGGCAGGTCGACCAATCCGATCGTGCCATTGGGAGAAAATCATTTGCCGTGAGGCTTCATCAAAGTCTTGTTCGTACAAGGCGTCAATCATGCGCTCAAAAGTTAAAAAACCGTTCATGCTCATTTGTTGGTACATTTCGACCAGGACCAATTGACGGGTTGGAGAGAGGAGATCATAGAATGAGAAAAAGGCATCGAGCTGATCATGGATTCTTTTTCTGGGAGTATCGGTGAGCAGACGAGTGATTTCCTGTGTCAAAGGTTCCTGCTCGGCCGGTGCGGACCCATTCGGGGGGATGTCTTTTACATCTTGGTCCAGGACGGCTTGTGTGCTGACCGGGTACGCAACTTCAGGACCGGGCTGGGATGGCTGGGGAGGAACCGATGCCTGGATCGCCGATTCAGGCTCTTGGGGAAGTAAAGGCGGAACCGGCATTTGCAGGACCCGTGTATCCGGACCTGAAACCTCAGCCTGGTGGGAGGGGCGTGTTTCTTGAATCGGCTCCGGAGTTGTCGGCTGCCCGGAATCCTGCGGCTTTGACAGACTGAAGGCCGCAGACTGCAGTTTGGAGGTCCATTTGATCAGCGGCTCAGGCCCGTATTGCCATCCGGCCAGCAGGACTGCGGCGACGACAAGGCCAAAGGCGGCTGTCATGGAGTAGGCGAGTTTTTTCCGGCCGTGAAAGCTTTGACCAGAAATATCCTGATAGACCTCCCGAATGATTGCTGTCCCCACCTTGTCTTTTCCGTAGCCATAGGCAGTGATCAAAGCATTGTCGCACAAGATATTGATTGATCTGGGGGTTCCGTGGGTCTTTTTATAGATCAGGGCTAATGCACTGCGGGTGAAAGGCAATCTTCCGGGCCGTCCGGCTCGCTTTATGCGATGCCGGATGTAATCCCTGGTCTGCTTTTTGTTCAGCGGCCGCAGAATGGCCCTGATGGCTATCCGCTGCTTCAGCTGCCGCAATTCCTGCCGGTTCAGGGTTTTTTCCAGTTCAGGCTGACCAATGAGCACAATCTGCAGGAGCTTGCTGGTCGAGCTTTCAAGATTGGAAAGCAGTCTGAGATTTTCCAGAGTATCAACCGGCATGTTCTGGGCTTCATCTATGATCAGGACCACGGTTGTCCCTTCGGAAAATTCTCGGATCATCTCCAGATGAAGATTATGGACAAGGTCGAAGATTTCGTCCGAAGCAGTACTCTGGGCGGCACGGCTTGAGTCTTCGCTGTTTTCAGAGGCGGTGCTTTGGGGTAAGGAAAGCCCAAGTTCGGCGTAAATGATCTTGACCAGCCCTTTGAAAGTTATATTGGGGTTAAAGACAAAAATTGTTTTTATCTTTCCCTTGGAGTTCTTTTGATCCAGATACGTCCGCAGAACCGTGGTCTTGCCCAAACCAACCTCGCCAATGACCGCAATAAAACCCTTCCGGTTTTTGATTCCGTATATGAATGCGGCAAAAGCTTCCTTGTGGCTCGGGCTCAGATAGAAAAACCGAGGATCTGGAGTAATATGAAACGGTTCCTGGTTGAGTCCGAAATGCTGTAAGTACATATCATCACACTGTGGGTTGAGTTCTCACCTGCTCGGCCTTGCCTTTATTGTTCAACAAGCCGATCCATCTCTCCTATCCCAGCTGGCATGCAAGTCGAACACCATGTTCGTGACCTACTGACCCAACATGCCCTGACTGGCACAACGAAGAGTGAAAATAACATACTTCGCAAAAACCAGATCCTAAGACATTGTTTTCATTTAGCTGATTCTGATCAGAGATTCTTCGCGTGCAGACTCGCTCAGAATGACAAGAAGAAAGAATGGCGGCCCGCTGGTTCCGGTGATTCCGCTTGTCATTCTGAAGGAGCGTAGCGACTGAAGAATCTCTTGTATTGTCTCTACTTGTCTACTGGGTAGGCAGAAATAAACATACAAAGCTCAAGCCATCGCTTAACACGCAAAATACAGGGACATTTCATATAGATACATAATAAACAGGATGTTAGGTCATTATTTTTGTACAAATGGGTGCGGAAGGTTCTTTGCATAATGTTTGGACGAGATTGCCACGCACCTTTCATGTGCTCGAAATGACGAAAGATTTTGTGTTTTACGTTGAGAAATGCTCAATTCAGGTCCATGTTTCGTCGTTCCTGCGTTTTGGCAGGCATGTGGGCTTGTCGAGGTGAAGGCAGGTCTTTCTTTGAGCCGTGTGCTGTTCATTGCATACAGTTTCACGGCACGTGAAAAAGATTGCATAGCGAATTGTGACTCACAAATACGCAATCCTTTGGCCCAAAATCGTACTATTCTGGTTCGTTACTGAGACCAGGGATACAATCCCGGATAGTCCGCTAGGGATTTCCGCGCACCATACATGTGTCTGCAAATGATAATATTGCAGCTACTTGCCTTGAGAATTGCTTCAATCCAGGTTCAAGCCAAGCCTCTGTCCTTCCCAGACCCCATCCCCCCTGCCTCAAGCATGCATGCAACACGCAAGGCTACGGAAAATATGATTTCTGCCCGTATATGCCTGGGAAGCTATGTGGTGGGCACAAAATATGTGTGTCTGCGCATCAGGATGAGGTCACTTCAGGCAAATTCACAGGAATGACGGAGGAGGATACATGGCGTGAGCATGGAAAGTCATCTGCTTGGCACAGTCTTCGCACAGCATTGAGTGTAAAAATAAGCCTCACCCTTTAACCAGATATGGTAAGTAATCATGAGCATGCCAAAGGTCGAAATCTCCCCGTACCTGGACATTGCCCGCAGAAGAAAGCTGTGGATAATCATTCCATTGCTGACAAGCATCGCAATAGGTGTCGGAATCATTTATATCAGTGACAAAATATATAAAGCTCAAACAAGGATATTGCTGGAAGACCAAACAGTCTCCTCGTCCTATGTTGAGCCCTCAGTAAGGGATGATATTATTCTACGTATCATGAAAATAGGACAACAGATTAAAAGAAAAGAAAACATACAAGAAATAGCTCAAAAACATAACTTGAATGTTTTTGAGAATAAACAAGATAACGATGTTTTTCATAAGGTACAAACATTTGTGAGCAACTTAATTGTAGATCAGGGCAACGCCAATCAAAGGTTCTCAGTTAATACAAATGGAGAAGGTACAGATTATATAAGTAATATAAAAGAAAATATAGAGATACAATACTTAGATGAGTATGGGATAATTGAGTTGTCCTTTCAATGGAATGATCCAAATATTGCAGCCGAGGTTACAAACGATATTGCGTCAAGATTTATCGCTGAAAATAGCAAAATGCGCGAGGAAATGGCAACTGGAACAACAGAGTTTTTAGATGCTGAGGTGGCGAGGCTCAGGAAGGAGTTGTCTGAAAAGGATGAAGTTTTAAATAAATTCAAAAGGGAACATATGGGGATGCTTCCCAGTCAGTTGCAATCAAATCTTAATATACTCAATCAGTTAAAAGATGAGATGAGTGGTTTAGAAGATAAGCTGGCATCAGAAAAACAAAGATACATGCTGTATATGTCGCAATTATCATTAAATCAAAATGATGATATGACAAATGAAGAACTTCTGATTGAAGAGATTAAAAATTTGAACAGTCAATTGAATGACTTATTGATACGTTATACTGATAGGCATCCGGACGTTATCGCATTAACGCAAAAGATTAATCAACTTAAAAAAAGATTGCAGTCCGGTAACATCAGGAGCAACTCTATTGTGGCTGATGTGAACATACCCAACCCAACCGGATCAGGAATTTCAGATCCTGCCGCCTATTCCCCCGAACTGCAGGCAATGCAAGATCAAATCGGGAGATATCAGTCCCAAATCAACCAGATCCGCAGGGAAATACAACGCTATAAAACCAGAATAGAAGGGACGTCCCAGGTTGAGCTTGAGCTGACCAACCTGGAGCGGGACTACGAAACGGTGAATAATCGGTATCAGGACCTGTTGACCAAGAAAATGAACGCCCAGTTGGCGGAACAGCTGGAAATGAAACAAAAGGGGGAGCATTTTCGGGTTGTTGAAGCTGCAACTCCCCCTCTTGCACCCTTTAAGCCGGATATTCTTTACGTCATGCTGCTGACCCTTGGTTTAGGTCTGGGAGTAGGGGGCGGGGCCGCATACATGCGGGAAGTGCTTGATCCCGGGTTTTACTCTCCGGAGGAAGTTGAAACGTATCTTGAGACTGAAGTTGTGGTCAGTCTGCCTTTTGCATCCCAAAAGTAATGCTGGAGATGGGTATCCAGGGGACCTTGGAAATGGGGCTAAAAGCTTACGGACATGGCTGACGCCAGCTTCCTTCATGCGTGAAAATGAAGGTATAATTTGAAACCATGCGGAGCATTATCAATGGGTAAGATTTATGAAGCGCTGGAACGATTGGAAGGTGAGCAGCTTGACAGCAAAAGGATGTCTGCGGGCAAAACCAGGCTGTCATTGACCACCCCAATGGAGCCACCCATGATCGGCTAATCGGGCCACCCTATGATCGCCCTAATGGGGCCAGTTTTAAGTGGCCATCTTGAGGTTGCGAACCCCCCATTTTTTAGGCTGATTTTTGGCTTTTTTCCACCTCTTTTTTGAGAGCTTGGTTTGGCTTTGGTTTCCTGTAGCTGGGCCCATCCAAATAGACCAGGTAGGCATCATGCCGGAGTCTATCGATGGTAGCTGATCCCAAAAGCTTGTTTTCAAAGGCCCGGTCCCATTCCTGGAAATCAAGGTTGCTTGTAATGATGGTGGAT